>NZ_RZSW01001000.1:0-1139 GCF_003997375.1 Mesorhizobium sp. M5C.F.Ca.IN.020.29.1.1
CTACGTGCTGAATGCCGTCTATCCCTTGATCGACGACGAGTTCCTGTCCTTCTGCGAGGGTAAGGACGCTGTGCTCGTCGTCGAGGAAGGCCAGCCCAATTATATCGAGCAGGCTTTCGCATCGATGCTGCACAAGGCCGGGCGTGGCACGAAACTCGTCGGCAAGGAGCACCTGCCGATGGCTGGCGAATACACCGGCCAGGTCATGCTCGACGGCATCGGATCGTTCCTGCGCGCCACCATCCCCCACCTGCTGCCGGGCGAAGTCCGCGCGCCGAACAAGATCGGCGACGGGCTGGATACCGCCGACCTTATCAACGTCGTTCCGGGCCGTCCGCCCGGCTTCTGCGTCGGCTGTCCGGAACGGCCGATCTTCGCCGCCACCAAGCTGGTCGAGCAGGAGCTGGGCAAGCACCACATCGCCTCCGACATCGGCTGCCATCTGTTTTCGATCATGCCGCCTTTCGAGCTTGGCGCTACTACCATGGGCTACGGGCTGGGGCCGGCCTCGGCCTCAGCGTTCAATTCGCCCGATGCCAAGCGCCGGTCGATCTCCTTCGTCGGCGACGGCGGCTTCTGGCACAACGGCCTGACCTCGTCGATCGGCAACGCCGTGTTCAACAAGAACGACGGCGTCATCGTCATCGTCGACAATTTCTATTCGGCGGCGACGGGAGGGCAGGACATTCTTTCATCCCGCGCCGGCAACAAGTCCAAATCGACCAAGCATCCGATCACCGAGGCGGTGAAGGGCATGGGTGTCAAATGGCTGCGCCACATCGACCGCACCTATGACGTGACCAAGATGCAGGACACGCTACGCGAGGCGCTGACGACGGACGAGAAGGGCCCAAAAGTCATCGTCGCCTCGTCCGAATGCATGCTGAACCGGCAGCGCCGCGAAAAGCCGCTGGTCGACAAGGCGATCAAGGGCGGGAAAAGGATCGTCAAGCCGAAATTCGGCGTCGACGAGGACATCTGCACCGGCGACCATGCCTGCATGCGGCTTTCCGGCTGCCCGTCGCTGTCGGTGAAGTCGCTGGACGATCCGCTGCGCGACGATCCGGTGGCGCATATCGACCAGAGCTGCGTCGGCTGCGGCAATTGCGGCGAGGTTGCCGATGCGGCGGTGCTGTGCC
>NZ_RZSW01001001.1:0-1134 GCF_003997375.1 Mesorhizobium sp. M5C.F.Ca.IN.020.29.1.1
GGCTCTTGGTGATGCTCGCAAACGACCTGCTGAAACGCGGGATCATGTTGGGGGCAGGTGAGATCGTCACCACTGGAAGTTTCACAGGTTTTCATACCGCAACTTCAGGAGACGAGATCAAAGCGGAGTTTGATGGCTTTCCGCCAGTGTCAGTAGTCTTCAATAGCCTAGAAAGTAACGGAGAAGCCAATGCTGTGCGGTAATGGCATGGTCGCCATCTGGAATGGAATTGCAGAGGAGGGGCGTCTAGACTTCTATCAATGGCATATTCACGAACATATGCCTGAGAGGACGGCTATTCCGGGCTTTCTGCGCGGACGGCGCTATCGTGCAGCCGACAGCGAAACACATCCTGAGTTCTTCACGCTTTACGAAGTCGAGGGGTTCGAGGTGATTACGGGCCCCGAATATGCCCAACGGCTGAACAGCCCCACGCCTTGGACGCGGCGAGCCACCTCTCATTTTCTTAATACGTCCCGCGGACTGGCGCGTGTCGTCAGCTCAACGGGGCCTGGGCCTGGAGGCGTTATCGCTACGGTGCGATTTCATTCCCCAAATGCGAATGACCGCGAGGTGGCCAGAGACCTTTCGGCGCTCATGCGAGACGTTATGCAGTATCCGCTGCTCACGGGAGCGCATCTGGGCAAGGCGGACGAGGCGGCAACCCAAGTCCGCACCGCGGAGAGCGAGGGGCGAAGCGACTACGACGCGCCGCCGAGCTGGTTCGTTCTCCTGGAGGCGTGCACCGTGGACGCCCTGAAAGCACCCGTCCAGGCTCTCCTCCAGCATCCTGCTGTCGCAAAGCCCCAGGTCGGTCGTTACCTGCTCGAGTACACGCGCCTCAAAACCGACGCCGCGGCCGGTTAAGGGAGGGAAGCGGCATGAAACTCTTGCGGTTTGGTTTGCCTGGTTCTGAACGTCCTGGACTCCTTGATGGAACCGGGACGGTCCGCGACCTCAGCGGAGTTGTTTCGGATATTGGGGGGCGCGTGCTCTCTCGTGAGGGCTTGAATGAGTTGCGCTCTCTAAATCCATTGTCGTTGCCGGCGGTCGACGGCAGTATGCGTCTCGGCCCGCCGGTCGCCGACGTTCGCCATTTCATCGCCGTCGGGCTGAATTACACAGATCACGCAC
>NZ_RZSW01001002.1:0-1126 GCF_003997375.1 Mesorhizobium sp. M5C.F.Ca.IN.020.29.1.1
GGATGAGTTCCTGAACCAGGGTGATGAGGAACTTCGGCGGGGGCTTCGCGAACGGGCGACCGATGAAGAATGGCAGCCGAGCGACGTTTCCGACCAACGAGATTTGCTTGATGCGCTACCGGCGCCTGCGGACGAACTGGCCCCGCTGCAGAGTGAGACCGAACTGCATGCGGCGGTGAACGAGGCACTCAACTCGGGTGATGCGAAGGCAATCGTCGAAGCTCTCGGAAATATCGCGCGAGCACGCGGAATGAGCCAGATCGCGCGTGATACCGGCCTTGCGCGCGAAGGGCTCTATCGGGCTCTAAGCGCCGACGGCAACCCTGAATTCTCGACTGTACTAAAAGTCCTCACGGCTGTTGGATTCAAGCTCACCACCACAAAATCAGCAGCCTGACTCTTGAGACGCACAATGGCGTCCGAAGCGTTGATGTTTGCCTTCACACCAAGTCTGAGAATACGTCGTCCGCATCGGGCACCACCGGAACGAACCGGATGTTTGCTGGGCGACCTTCCTCGTGGAACCAGAGATCAACTATCTTGGTATCGTCGCTCGACGGCCTTGGAGCAGCATCCCTGACTCGAAAGGTTGTCGGCAAATTGACCGAGGTTCCAAATACCAGGGCGTGCTGTTTGGGGAGAGATGGCAATCGCTTAAGGACAGCTTCGGAAATGAATGGCGTCATCTGACGGATTTGCGACAGGTCGTCCGGGTTCTGAATCCGGTGGACCACAAAGTTTGAGCATTGGGACAACACGGTTTTCGAAAGTTCGCTCGGCCGCTGTGATGCCACTATCAGGAACATGCCGTACTTGTGGCCCTCCTTCGCTATCCGCTCAAAAACCTTTGCGGCGTCCAACGCATAACGCGAGGGTGTGGAGGCGACGTAGCGGTGAGCCTCTTCAAGCAGCAAATGAACGGGGAATCGATTTCGCGGGTCGGCTTGCCGCAGCACGCGAAATGTCATGCGCGCTAGAACTGAGCAAAAGAGCTCTACGACATCATCCGATACCGCGTTCATATCGACAATTACGACCTGGCTTGTCTTGGTCATCCCACTGCCCTGCGCGGACAGGCCGAGGATTCGAGCTAGAAATTCGATCTGGCCTTCGCCCGCTTGCCCAC
>NZ_RZSW01001003.1:0-1126 GCF_003997375.1 Mesorhizobium sp. M5C.F.Ca.IN.020.29.1.1
TGATCGTATAGCCCTGTTCCTTCTCCTGCCGCGACTGGCCGGTATAGTCGATGAAGAACGTATCGGGCAGGCTTTCCCTGGCGATATCCTCGATGGTCTTCAGCCCGTCGCCGGTGGTGACGGTGGGCAATGGCAGAGCCGAAATCGTGGCGGAGTTCAATTGGTTGAACTGCTCGATCGCGGCCGGCGATGCATTGGTCGAGATCTTCACCACCGCCGAGAGCGGCACCATCTCGCCCGACGCGCTGCGCACGAAATACTCGGCCAGCTTTTCAGGGTTGTCGCGGAAGTTCTGCGGTACCTGCGGGATGATGTCGTAGCTGTTGGATTCGCGGTCGAATTGCGCCACCTCAGCGCCACCGACCAAGAGGGTCAGCGTCCGGCCGATGTCGGCGATCGGCAGGTTGAGCGCCGCGGCGCGGTCGCGGTCGATCGTCACCGTCACTTGCGGCGCGTCGTAGGACATCGAATTCTGCACGGCGAGGAAGCGACCGGAGGCCTGTGCCTTGTTCTTGATGTCCTCGGCCGCCTCATACACCTGGGAGGCCTCGCCGGTCGAGCGCACCACTATCGTGATCGGCAGGCCGCCGCCGGAGCCGGGTAGCGTCGGCGGTGCGAAGACGAAAGCTTCGACGCCCGCAACCTTGCTGAGGCGACCCGTGATGTCTTCCTGAAGTTCCTTCGAGCTGCGCGTGCGGTCGGCCCAGTCCTTGAATGCGAAGCCGACGAAGGCGTTGTTCGTCGGGCCTTGGAACGCGACGGCGGAGAACCGCGCCCTGGTTTCGGGGATATTATTCACCAGCCCGAGAATCTGGTTCACATAGGTCTCGGTGTAGTCCGACGTCGCATAGCGCGGCGCGTTCACAATAGACAGCAAGAAGCCCTGGTCTTCTTCCGGCGCCAGTTCGCTCGCGGTCTTGGTGAACATGAAGCCGGTCGTGGCCACCAGTGCGATGACGATCATCAGGGTCACCGGGCGATATTTCAACGAGCCGCTGACCAGCCGCTCATAGATGTTTTCGACGCGCCCGAACGTGCTGTCGACAATACGCTGGAAGCGGCTGTGCGAGCCGGCCCTCAGGATGCGTGCCGACATCATCGGCGTGACGGTTAGGGCAACGACACC
>NZ_RZSW01001004.1:0-1125 GCF_003997375.1 Mesorhizobium sp. M5C.F.Ca.IN.020.29.1.1
CGCCAGCCGTATACCGGCGTGATGGCGCGAAGAACACCGGATCGGTCATTCCAGAAGCTATATCCAGCTAGCGCATGACCCCGAAAATCGGAATCGATTTTCGGAAACGATCATGCGCAAAATCAAAGTTCTACAGCGTCCTTTGCGCGTCCAAGAGGACGCGCGGCGCTGTAGTGTCGGATCACTCTCTTCCGGACGCCAACGGCCCAGAAGCATCGTTGCCCGCCGATCAGAAGCGGGTCGATATACCGAAGTTGAATTCCTGTACCTCGTCGGTGTCCTCCTTGAGGACCGGAATCGCATAGTCGATGCGGATCGGGCCAAAGGGCGACGCCCACATAAGACCGACGCCGACAGAGGCGCGCCACTGCATGTCGACCGTCGACTGATCGACCAGTGCAGTCTCGATCTGGCTGCCATAGAGCGTCGCCGCATCGGCGAACACCGCGCCGCGCAGGCCGAAGCTTTCCGGAATGACCGGCATCGGGAACTGGGCTTCCGCAGAGGCATTGAAATAGGTGGTGCCCCCGAGATGGTCGTCGCTGGGTGCTGGGGCCGCCGGACCGATGCCGCCATAGGCGAAGCCGCGGATCATGCGGTCGCTGCTCTGGAAATGATCGAAGATGCGCAGGTCGTCGTTGCCGAAGCCCTGGATATGGCCAGCCCCGCCCGAAATCACCCCCACCAGATCAAGCTGCTCCGACAATGTCTGATAGACGCTGCCGCGCGCGGTCACCTTGACGAATTTGGCGTCGCCGCCGAGACCGGCGAATTCCGTGGTGACGTTGGCGAAGATGCCTTCGTGCGGGTTCTTCATGTCGTCGATGGTGTTGTAGACCAGGGCGAGACTGACCGACGACTTGAGCCATGGGCTTTCCTCAATCCCGTTTAGGACAGCCTGAGAGATGTCGCAGCCAGCCAGTGGATCGCAGTCATCGTCGAGCTTATACTTCTCCTGCGAGATATTGTACGCCAGCTGCGTCGAGATGTTGTCGGTGATCGGCAGGCCGAAGCGCACTGTCGCGCCTAGCGTCTCGCTCTTATAGTCGTCGTATTCCCTGGTCCGGTTGAAGATATCGAAACCGGCGGCAATGCGCCGCCCGAGGAAATAGGGCTCGGTGAAGG
>NZ_RZSW01001005.1:0-1123 GCF_003997375.1 Mesorhizobium sp. M5C.F.Ca.IN.020.29.1.1
CCGCGCCTGCTTCGCGAATGTGCGCTGTGCGCATAGACTGGCGCCATGGTTAGCGCAGCAGCGCCGGAAAACCGCTCACCCGGACCTGCAGACTCGACGGATGGCGAACGTCCTCGCCCGAGTGACCGGCGGCCCTTCCGAGGCTAGTAGCCGCGGCCGGTACAACCCCGGCCGGTATATCATTGTTAAATGACGGCTACGGCGTAGGGTGCGATAGAACGTAGTCAGCAGCCACCCCTGAGCTTCTGAATGAGGGCGTTGGCTCTCCGAGGATACCGCATGCCTATGCGTCACCCAGCAGACATCGCCATTTACCCTAATGACCTCGAAATGCTGCAACGGGTATTTATCCGGCATTGCACAGCCACCCAGTGCAGCATGGCATCGACCATGGCCCATGGCGCAGCATCTGAGCTAATATCATTGTTCCAGGCCGGCATCGAGGACGAAGCCGAACTCGATCTCATCCTCTCTCGCCGCTCTCAGCCGTTTCGGAAGGCGGGCTAGGCTTATCGGCTTCGGTCGGCGAAGACGCCTTGGCCATGCCGCGGGTGAGATGCCGCCTAATCTGGTCAGCGGGAATGGAGAAGGTTGGAAGCCAGCTCCGTTCCCTCAGCCAGAATTTCACCATCGCAGTCTTTGAATGCTGCGCATCCTGTCTCTACGCGGCAATCCCTCGTCCTGAGCTGATTCTATTCTGCAAGTTTCGCAGCACTGCGGGTGGCTATATCGCCTAAGACAGCGTGAAGAAGCGTTCCAACTTCCTGTTTGGCCAGCCCCGGTGCAATTCCTGATTCGGACAGTTGAATGAGAATTGTCTTGGCGGTACTGCGCCAGAAGGCATTCGCGTCCTCCCCGTTCTTCGATTCCAGGACCCGGGCGATACCTTGAACCAATTTTCGCCGCCGATGCAGCGGAAACGCGGTTATGTTTGAATCACACATGATCACCTCACCCTTCAGTCTCGCGAATAAGCATCGGCGGGTAAAAAAATTTAGTTAACAGGCTTTTTTTGACAGCGATCAGCATGGAATAAAGCATCTCGCTATAGGCTCTGCGGACGGTTGAAATGACCTCGCATCGTGAAATGGAGCGGCGGCCGTGGTCAGGGAAGGGATGGGAG
>NZ_RZSW01001006.1:0-1123 GCF_003997375.1 Mesorhizobium sp. M5C.F.Ca.IN.020.29.1.1
GCTGTCGGCACCGTAGACCATGCGCACCGCCTCACGGTTGAGATCTTCGGGTGGGCCGTCGAACACGACCTTGCCGGCAGCCATGCCGATGATGCGGTTGCAATAGGTGCGCGCAGTATCCAGCGTGTGCAGATTGGTGACGACGGTGATGCCTTCGCGCAGATTGATGTCCTGCAGCGAATCCATCACCACCTTGGCATTGAGCGGGTCGAGCGAGGCGATCGGCTCGTCGGCGAGGATAACTTTCGGCTGCTGCATCATGGCGCGCGCGATCGCGACGCGCTGCTGCTGGCCGCCGGACAAGGTGCCGGCCGGCTGCAGCGCCGTGCGGGCAATGTCGAGACGCTCGAGCGCCGCTATCGCCTCGGCCCGTTCCTCGCGAGAGAAGACACCGAGCAGATTGACAATCGTCGAGTGGTGATTGAGCCGGCCGAGCAGCACATTGGTCAGCACGTCGAGACGCGGCACCAGGTTGAATTGCTGAAAGATCATGGCGCAATCGCGCTGCCAGCGCCTGAGCAGCGAGCCGCGCAGGCTGGAGACTTCGGCGCCTTCAAAGAAAATCGACCCTTGGCTCGGATCGATGAGGCGGTTGATCATGCGCAAAAGGGTCGACTTGCCGGCGCCGGAGCGGCCGATGATGCCGACCATCTGACCGTGCGGGATCGAGATATCGACATTGCTGACGGCGGTGTTCTTGCCAAACCGGCGGGTGACGCCGCGGATTTCGAGCGTGGCTGAGGTTGCTGACATAGGCAAGTTCCAGTCCAGTCGCGTTTCGAAGGTCTGTTAACCATCGCTAGCGCAACGCCATGAACCTGCGGTGTCGGATTGATGTCAGTTTTGTTACCGCCCACAGGCTGGGCGGCGCGCCGTGAATGGTGAATGGTGACGGTGGCAGCCAGAAGAGGTGGTGAAGGCCTTTCTATTCACCATCCACCCCCTTCAGCTGCCGTATTTTTCCAGAAACGCTTCCGCCGAAAGGGCGCGGAAATCGTCGAGCGCCGCGCGCAGGCGGGCATGGTCCCAATCCCACCAGGCGAGTGCCTGATAACGTTCAGCCGTGTGGCGGTCGAAGCGTTCGCGGATTGGTTTCGCCGGCACGCCGCCGACGATGGTGTAG
>NZ_RZSW01001007.1:0-1115 GCF_003997375.1 Mesorhizobium sp. M5C.F.Ca.IN.020.29.1.1
CCGAACAGCAGCAGCACCCAGAGGGCGCCTATCGCCGCGTTGCGCGTGTCGCGATCCATCACGTGGCCCTGACGCGGCGCGAATTCATTAAGTTCGTTACCAATGCTATGTAACTCCCGGTGTCAGTGACAGTGGCCATGATGCGGAGCCGCATCGTGCGCATGGTCGTGCTCGCCACCTTGCCCATCGTGCCCATCGTGGCTGTCGGTGCAATGGCCGAATTCCGGTTCTACGGTGGCGTGGGCAATGCCATGCTCGGCGGCAAGCCGCTTCTTGATGGCGCTGACCGCTTTGTGAGCATCAACGCCATCGTTGAGGCAGGCATGCAAGGTCGCCATGTTGCTCGCCCCGTCGAGCGACCAGACATGCATGTGGTGCACCTCGCGCACGCCCTTGACCGTCCCCTCTATGTCCCTTGCGATCAGGTCGCGATCGAGGCTCGCCGGCACGCCCTCGAGCAGGACATGGGCTGCTTCGCGCATCAGCGACCAGGCCGTGGACAGGATCAGTAGCGAGACAAGGACGGACAGGATCGGATCGATAGGCGTCCAGCCCGTTGCCAGGATGATCAGCGCAGCTATGATCGCCGCCGCCGAGCCAAGCAGGTCGCCGAGCACGTGCAGGATGGCACCGCGCATGTTCAGGCTGTCGCGGTCGCCGCCATGCAGCACGAAGAAGGAGCCGATATTGACCAGCAGACCGGCGATCGCGACGACCAGCATCGGCCCGCCGAGCACGGGCGCAGGTGTCAGCAGGCGTTCCCAAGCCTCATAGATGATCCACAGCGCAATGGCGAAGATGGCGATGCCGTTGGTATAGGCCACCAGCGTTTTGACCCGGCCGAAACCATAGGTGAGGCGAACGGTGGCCGGCCGGCCGGCCAGATGAAAAGCATACCAGGCAAGGCCGAGCGCGATACAATCGGCGAGCATGTGGCCGGCATCCGCCAGCAGCGCCAGTGATCCGGTGAAGAGACCGCCGAGCGCTTCCACGACCATGAAGCTGGCGGTCAGCCAGGCTGCGATCAGCACCCGTTTCTTGTCGGTCGAGCCGTGCACAGGACCCGCGCCGTGGCTGTGGTCATGCCCTTGCGAACCATGGTCATGGGTGTGCGC
>NZ_RZSW01001008.1:0-1110 GCF_003997375.1 Mesorhizobium sp. M5C.F.Ca.IN.020.29.1.1
GTGCAATCTGGCTGGGCGATCGGGCAGCGTACCGCGTAGGCGCAGGCGTTCTCAACCTTTATGGAGGGCGTGTGTTCGGACGGGAGAGTGGGAAGCGGGCGCCGTCGATCAGAGTCCAAATCGAATCGAGCGGCGAGCAGGCCGGCGGAATAGGGGTGCGTGGCATTGCGGGCCACATCCTGCATGCTGCCCATTTCAACGATGCGTCCGGCGTAGAGAACCAGGACGCGGTCGGCCAGTGAGGCCGCCACGGTTAGATCGTGCGTGACGAAGAGAATTGCCGTCTGCTGCTCGCGAGCGAGATCGCGCAAGAGCTCAAGGATCTGCGCCTGCATCATGACGTCGAGCGCGGTGGTCGGTTCGTCGGCGATGAGGAGCTTCGGTCTTGCCATCATCGCCATGGCAATAAGCACTCGCTGACGCTGCCCCCCCGACAGGCGATGTGGAAGCGCATCGGCGATGCGGTCCGGGTCAAGTAGGCCGGTTCGGCTGAGCCAGTCTTCGATCGATCCATCGGACCCCCCATTGGATTCGCGCATCTGGCGACGGATGGTCATCGTAGGGTTGAGCGCGCCCATCGGATCTTGCGAGATGGCACGGACGAGGTGGCGGCGAACCGACTGCCAGGAGCGCCTTCCCGCGCCGACCAGTTCGATCCCCGTCAGCCGGATCGAGCCTGCAATCTGCGGAAGGTGCTCGCGAGGCAGGAGCCCCTGAAGCGTAAGCCCGATGCTTGTCTTGCCGGATCCGCTTTCCCCGACCAGCGCGATGATCTCGCCCGGAAACATGTCGAAACTGATGCCATCGAGGACGCGGGAAGAACGGCCTTCGCGGCTGAGAATAACTGAGAGGTCTTTGACGGCAAGGACGGATTCGGTCACGGGTTCGGACATTCGGTGCGGAAGCTTGACCATCTAAGGGACGAGCCTGACCTGCTTCCGGAATTCAGGGTCCCCAGCGAACGGTGGCAAAGTCGATGTTGCCAGGTGGATTCACGGGGCGGAGTCCAAGGTCCTTCAGACGCTTGGCGTGGACAACCACATCGTTTACGTCGACAAGCGGGATGACGACGCCGGCATCGAAATACATCTGCCCCGCTCTCTCGTAGAG
>NZ_RZSW01001009.1:0-1107 GCF_003997375.1 Mesorhizobium sp. M5C.F.Ca.IN.020.29.1.1
GACTGGTGCTGCTCGCAGCCGTGCACGCCTTTGCGGAACGTGCGGTAGACCGAGCGCCAGTAGGGCTGGATGATGACGCCGGAGTCGCGCAAATTCTGTTCGATCTTGGCCATGATCTCCTTGCGGGCGCCGGCGTCGGGTGTGCCCAGCGCCTTGTCGAGCAAGGCGTCGAACTCCGGATTGGCGTAGGCGGTCTCGTTCCACGCGGCGCCGGATCTGTAGGCCAGCGACAGCACCTGGACGCCCAGCGGCCGGCCGAGCCACTCGGTGCAGGAGAAGGGGTATTTGCTCCAGTCGTTCCAGAACGTCGCCGCCGGCAACACGGTGCGTTTGACCTTCAGCCCAGCGTCGCGCATCTGCGCGGCGATGGCGTCGCCGGTGTTCTTCTGCCAGTCGACATCGACGGAGATGAGCTCGAATTCGTGGTCTGACTTGCCGGCCTCGGCAAGCAACGCCTTGGCTTGATCGACATTGCGGACGGCCGGGCCGATATCGGCGTATTCGGCATGCATCGGCCCGACATGGTGGTTCTCGGCCGGCTTGCCGCGGTCGTCCATGCCGATCTTTAGGATTGCGGCATTGTCGACCGCGAGCTGAGCGGCGCGCCGCACCCTGATGTCGTCATAGGGTGGATTGCCGACGTTGAAGCGCGCGACGATGGTCGAGCCGGTGGCAAGCTCCGAATTGCTCAGATCCATGGCGTCGGTTTGCGACACCGTATCGGCGGCGGTTTCGTGGTTGGTGTCGATCTCGCCCGATTCGAAGGCCGAGAACATCGCATTGGGATCGGAGCCGTAGTCGACCCATTGGATACCGTCGAGCCAGAAGTCGCCTTTCCACCATGGCTTGTCCTTGCGGCGGACCTCGGCGCCGACCTCGGCGTCCCACGCCACCAATTCGCAAGGTCCAGTGGTGATCGCCAGCGCCTTCAGCGGATCGCCTTCGCCATCGTAGCTGCGATGCATGATCAGCGCTGGATAGTCGGTCAAGCCGGCAATCAGCGAAATGTCGGGCTTCGGCAGATTGAGCCGGACGGTAAAGTCGTCGACACGCTCGATGCCGCCGTCGATCGGTTTCTTGGTGGCGGCGTCGACCAGCGCCCCCATG
>NZ_RZSW01000100.1:0-14709 GCF_003997375.1 Mesorhizobium sp. M5C.F.Ca.IN.020.29.1.1
CAGTCCAACCCGTAGAGCACGGCGAAGATGATAAGACTGGTCGACGAGAAGCCGGAATAAGGCAGATAGATCAGCGACAGGCCGCGGATGCCATAATAGACGCCGAGCAGCTTGCGCGGGTCGAAGCGGTCGGTCAGCCAACCCGACAGCGTCGTGCCGATCAGATCGAAGATGCCCATCAGCGACAGCAGGCCGGCGGCTTGCACCTGACCGATACCCATGTCGCCGCAAAACGCGATCAGGTGCGTGCCGACCAGTCCGTTGGTGGTGAAGCCGCAGATGAAGAAGGTGGCGAACAGATACCAGAACACGCGGGTGCCGGCGGCACGGCGCAGCGTGCTGAGTGTGTGCGTGAGGAAATTGCCCTGCGAGGCCGGCGGAACCGGCGGCACGTCATCGGCCTCAGCGCCGTAACGCACCATGCCGATCGAGGCCGGACGCTCAGGCACCAGCAGCCAGACCAGCGGCACGAGGCAGGCGGTGGCGACGGCAATGGCGATGGCGACAGGCTTCCAGCCGCCCGACTGGGCGAGTGCCGCGAGCAGCGGCAGGAACACCAGCAGCCCGGTGGCGGCGGAGGCCGACATCAGTCCCATCACCAGGCCGCGATTGGTCTTGAACCAGCGATTGACGATGGTGGCGCCGAGCACCGTGGCGACCGCGCCGGAACCGACGCCGGAGAATACGCCCCAGGTGAGAAGCAGGTGCCACGGCTCGGTCATCAACAGGCTGAGCGCCGTCGAGCCCGACATCAACATCAGCGACGCCAGCAGCGTACGGCGCAGTCCGATCCGTTCCATCAGTGCCGCGGCAAACGGCCCGGTCAGGCCGTAGAGGAAGATGCCGATGGCCGCGGCGAGCGAAACGACATCGCGCCGCCAGCCGAAACTCTCCTCCAGCGGCAGCATCATGACGGCCGGCGCCGACCGCAGGCCCGCCGCGATCAGCAGACAGAGGAAAATGACGGCGACCACGACGAAAGCGTAGCGCTGGCCAAACGGACGGGATTGAGCTATCATGTTACTGACCGGTACGTTGCAATTGCACCGAGGTATACGTACCGATCGGTAACATTGTCAAGCAGGCAACGGCACATCCTAGATGAAAAGCATTGAACCAAGGATCAAAGCGGATGAATTGGCACAGCCCCGCGCCGGCGAAAAAATCCTTCGCGTTGCCCGCGACCTGTTCTACCGGCAAGGCATCAGGGCGATCGGCGTCGACGAGATCGTGCGGCGTGCCGGCGTCACCAAGCCCAGCCTCTATCGCAGCTTTCCCTCCAAGGACGAATTGGCCGCGTCCTATCTCCGGCAATACGACCTGGAGTTCTGGGCCCGCTTCGACGAGGCGGTGGCTGCCCATCCCGGCGATCCGCGCGCGCAGATCGCTGCCTTCCTGACACGCATCGGCAAGCGCACGCAAAAGCCAGACTATCGCGGCTGCGGCATGACCAATGCGGCCGTCGAATATCCCGAGCGCGGCCACCCGGCCCGCGTGGTGAGTGAGGCCAACAAGCAGGAATTGCGACGACGCCTGCGCGCCATGGCGGCGGCAATGGGTGCCGGCGACGCCGATACGCTGGGCGACGGGCTGCTGCTTCTGATCGAAGGCGCCTATATCAGCGGCCAGCTGTTCGGTGCCGGCGGACCGGCGAAGTCTGTAGCCCGGAACGCGGACCTGCTGATCGAAGCGAGCTTGAAGAAATAGCGTTTAACGATACCGTGCGGCAGCCCGAAACGGAGTTGTCCGCGATGCGTAGCCTTTTGATGATCCCGCTTGCCCTTGCCGGCCTCTGCCAGGCTGCCCAGGCCGGCGACATTTCCAGCGCCTACACCGATCTCGACTGGAAGAAGGACTGCGTGACCTACGCGCAGGCGCAAGAAGGCGAAGGCGACTGGGCCAGTCTTGCCTGTTCGGGCTATCGCGGCTACCCGGTGCTGATCGCCTACGACGATGCCCGGGAATCGCTGTTCTACGGTTTTCCGCCCAGCGACATGACCACGGTCTGGGAAAGTTTCATCGCCTTCAATTCGGCTGCACCCAAACTCGAGTGGCGCATCGAGACGAACGGCGATCTTGCCATTCCTTTCGCGGTCATCCACCGTCGCTCGATCAGCAATCCCGAGGGGGAGAACAAACCAACCGACGTGCTGATCGTCGCCAAGGTCGCCCAGCCGGAGAACTATGAGGGCTGCACCGTCGGCCTGGTGCTGGCCACCGGCAATCCGGCCGCCAATGATGAGGCGCGAAAACTCGCCGACGAGAAGGCACGCACCTTTGCCTGCGGCAAGGACAAGCGCGTGGTGATCGGCAACGCACCCGATTTCGGCCGCGTCGATAACTGACTTCGTCATCATCCCTGGGCGGAGCGACGCGAAGCGGAGCGCAGACCCCAGGATGACGAAGCTGAGGGCCTCTGCCAACCTCCATGGTTGCGATAGCCCATTTCTTCGAACACTCCAGGCTTCGGCTACTTGCTTGCCTTAGCCCGCTCGATCGCCTCGATGATCATCTTCTTGGCATAGGCGGCGTCGTGCCAGCCCTCGATCTTGACCCATTTGCCGGGTTCGAGATCCTTGTAGTGCTCGAAGAAGTGCTGCACCTGCTGGCGGGTGATGTCGGGCAGGTGCGTGTATTCGGTGACGTTCTCGTAGCGCAGCGTCAGCTTGGGCGAAGGCACCGCGATGATCTTTTCGTCCAGACCGGAATTGTCCTCCATCACCAGCACGCCGATCGGCCGCACATTGATGACGCAGCCCGGCACCAGCGCGCGCGTGTTGCAGACCAGCACGTCGATCGGGTCGCCGTCACCTGACAGCGTGTGCGGCACGAAGCCGTAATTGCCGGGATAGCGCATCGAGGTATGCAGGAAGCGGTCGACGAACAGCGTGCCGGCCTCCTTGTCCATCTCGTACTTGATCGGCTCGCCACCGATCGGCACCTCGATGATGACGTTGATGTCCTCCGGCGGGTTCTTTCCGATGGCAATGGCTTCGATACGCATGGCTTTTGTCCCTCTTTCGATAGGAGACCGATAGCGGGCAGCGGCGCATGGTGCAATGCGGCGAATGGTACTGAAAGCAGCTGAGGGGGTGTTAGCGAGAGGCGTGTCGAGCCGTCATTCCCAGACGAAGGCGACCTTCTTCAGCGCCTTCTGCTCGAAGACCTCGACGCCTTCGGCGACGTCGCGGCCGCCGGCGCCGGCATAGAAGGCGAGCGCGTTCTGATTGTCTTCCAGCGCCCACACCACCATGCCTTTCAGGCCATGATCCGCCAGTCGCGCCCGTGCGGCCGAGAATAGCCGGCTGCCGAGCCCGATGCCCTGGTATTCCGGGCGCACGTAAAGTTCGTAAATCTCGCCCTGCTGCTTGAGCTCGCGGGCGCGGTTCTTGCCGATCGTGGCGTAGCCGGCGACCTTGCCGCCGATCTCGACGACCAGAACGGTGGCGGCACCGCGGATGGCGTTCGCCCACCAGTCGGCGCCGCGGCGGTTGATCATCGATGTCAGGGTGCGATGCGGGATGATGCCGGAGTAGGCGCCGCGCCAGGCCAGCAGGTGCACGTCGGCGACGGCGCTTGCGTCGCGCGGCTCGGCTTTCCTGATGTCGATACTCAGCGTCTTCATGATTGGTTAACCATAAACCCGCATCGCCCGATTGCAAGAGTCCGGTCACCGGCTCCCAAGCTTTCGCACAGACGATAGACGTGCCTGCGACACGAAAGAGCCTGTCTGAAAACGCGCTCTGCCGAGGCAAATGGCGCGGTTTTCGAGAACCGAAGCGCAGCGGACATTAGAGCGCCGCGCGTCCAATTGGACGCGCATAGGACGCTCTAACGCTTTCAATTGCGCATGATCCTTTTCCAGAAACCGATCTCGGTTTCCGGGGTCATGCGCTGAGTCCGTGAGCATCTGAAGCGCAGAAAATCGCGTCAGGCGTCCGGCAGAGTAGCGTTTGCAGGCAGGCTCTTAGATCTCGACCAGATGGTCGTCCAGCTCGTTGCTGTCGCCGGTAGAAACCGGGAAATGCTCGGCCAGGACCGCGCCCGTCGCTTCGATTGCCCTGATGAAGCCGTCGGCGAGACGATCGTCGCCAGCATGCGCGGTAAGGTCGCGGACGACGCTGTCCCAGACATCCTGGCCGACACGGCTGTCGATGCCGCTGTCGGCGATCACTTCGGCGTAGTGCTCGGCAATCGAAACGAACACCAGCACGCCGGTGCGCGCCGTGGTGCGGTGGACGTTGCGGGCGAGGAACTGCTTTATCGCATTGGCATGCGCGGCTTGGTAGCGCAGCCGCCTCGGCACCAGGTAGATGCGCAAGCCGGGCACCGCCCACAACAGGACAAGCACCGAGACCATCGCCAGAAGCTGCGCGATGACGAAATGCGGCACGCGGATCGACAGCCACCATGCTTCCAGCCCGTAGCTGACGGCGAGGCTGACGACGAGCATGGCCAGCGTCGCCATAAAGGCCGCCGGAAAGAAATAGCCGTCGCTGGCATAGGCCACGACGCAGTAGATTTCGCCGTCGGTCTTTGATTCGGCGGCGCGGATCGCTTTGGCGATGCGGTCATGATCCCCGGGGCTGATCGGTCGTGTTGCCATGTTGTGTCTCACCAGCTTCCTGAAGAACCGCCGCCACCGGACGAGCCGCCGCCGCCCGAAAACCCGCCGCCGCCACCGCCCGACGACCAGCCGCCACCGGAACGGCCCGACGACCAGCCGCTGCCGGTGCCGGTTGTCCAGACGCCGCCCGAGGACGCGGAACCCGACCTTTGGCCATAGCGGCCCGATCTTTGGCCATAACGAAATGTCATGCCCAGCCATTTATACACGCCCGGCGACAGCTTTGTGCCGAAGATCGGCGGCAGGAATGCCATCGCCAGGCCGCCTAAGAACAGCATCGCCCACACGATGATGAACAGCGCGACAATGGGATCGACAGAATTGCTGTCGGCCGGATTGCGGGTGCCGCGCGCTTCCAGCTCTTCCGGATTGCCTTGCAGCACCATGACCATGTCGTCGACGGCCTTGGCTATGCCGCCGGAGAAGTCGCCGGCGCGGAAGGCCGGCACCATGTCGTTTTCGATGATCAGCCTGGTGTGCAGGTCGGTCAGCGTGCCTTCCAGCCCATAGCCGACCTCGATCCGCATCTTGCGATCGTTGTTGGCGACCAGCAAAAGCACGCCATTGTCCTCGCCGGCCTGGCCGAGCTTCCAGGCGCGAAACAGACGATTGGCGTAGGGCTCGATCTCCTCGCCGTCGAGGCTAGGAACCGTCGCGACGACGATCTGGTCAGAGCTCTTGGCTTCGAAATCCGCAAGCTTCCGCGTCAGCGCCGCCTCGGTCGCGGCATCGATGATATCGGCATTATCGACAACCCGCCCGGTCAGAACAGGCAATTCGGCGGCGAGAGCGGTGAGGGGGAGGAAGAGCGTCAGGCAAAAAAGGCCGAGAAGGAAGCGCGGCAATGAAGGGTTTGCATTCCTTCGCGCCCCCCGCTGTCCTGCGGTCCGTCTCGTCGCAAGGATTAGCACTACGAGGACTTAGGCTTCGCTGATCACCCACCCTGCGTCGTGTTCGTGCCGAAATCGACCTTCGGCGTCTGCATCTTGTCTTCCTCGATGGTGAAGTTCGCGAACGGCTGATTGCCGCGGAACCACAGGGTGGCCCAAATCACCGAAGGGAACGTCCGCAGCGTCAGATTGTACTCCCGCACCGCCTCGATATAGTCGCGGCGGGCGACCGCGATGCGGTTCTCGGTGCCTTCGAGCTGCGCCTGTAGCGCCAGAAAATTCTGGTTGGCCTTGAGGTCGGGATAATTCTCCACCACTGCCAGCAACCGCGACAGCGCGCTGGTCAGCCCGGCTTGACTGTCCTGGAATCTCTTGACGGCTTCCGGATCGCTCAGCGTTTCGGGCGTCACCGTCACTTGCGTCGCCTTGGCGCGCGCCTCGACCACGGCATCGAGCGTATCCTTCTCGTGCGCGGCATAGCCCTTGACCGTCTCGACCAGGTTCGGGATGAGATCGGCGCGGCGTTGGTACTGGTTCAGCACCTGGCTCCATGCGGCCTTGGCGCTTTCCTCCGCTGTCGGGATGGTGTTGTAGCCACAGCCGGCAAGCAGCGGCAGCACGATCGTCATCATCAGCAAGGCAGGCAGGTTGCGGAAGAAGAAAGGGGAGGAAAGACGCTGAGCAAGCATGGAAAGATCCCTCAATATGACTGGCAGCCGAAGCAGTACCACAATCCGCGTGCAAGAACATGACCTCCGCCTGGGAGCCTTGCTGGTTCTTTATCATTCACTGCCAGGCCCTGTAATTGGCCGGGCGAACAGGTTAAAGTCGCCGCGAAATCAGGGCATCGCCATGGCGGAACGCCAGGACAGTGACGACGAATCGCGCCGCATCATCGAGCGCGTGGCACGTGAAACCGACCCGGGCGGCACCTCGTTCATGGCGCGGACCGCGAAGGGCGCGCGCGATCACGTCACTGCTGCAGACGCCGACCAGTCGGACCCGATCGAATATTGGGGCACGCGCATTGGCCGGGTGCTAGGGCTCGTTGTCGCCATTGGCCTGTTGATCTGGCTCGTGCTTTTCATCAGCCAAAGTTAGGAACCTCGTGAGCACCGAAGAACACGACGCGCCGCGCGCGGTCATCGTCATTTCCAGCCATGTTGCGCGCGGTTCGGTCGGCAACCGCGCCGCGGTCTTTGCGCTGGAGACGCTGGGCTTTCCGGTGTGGGCGGTGCCGACCGTCATCCTGCCCTGGCATCCGGGCCATGGACGGGCGACGCGCATCGTGCCGCCGCTCGATCAATTCAAGGCGCTGATGGCCGATCTCGAGCGCGCGCCATGGCTGGGCGAGGTCGGCGCGGTGCTGTCCGGCTACCTCGGCGAAGGCGGCCAGGCCGACGCTGTCGCCTCGCTGGTCGGCGCGGTCAAGGCGAAGACGCCGGACGCCGTCTATATCTGCGACCCGGTGATGGGCGATTCGGGCGGGCTCTATGTGCCGGAGACCACCGCCATTGCCATGCGCGACCGGCTGATGCCGATCGCCGACATCGCCACGCCAAACCGCTACGAGCTGGAATGGATGGCGGGAGCGCCGCTGCCCGATCTCAAGGCGGTGATGGCGGCCGCCCTTGATGCCGGGCCGTCCACCATGCTGGTCACTTCGGCGCCGGCGATGATGGCCGGCGGCACCGGCAATCTCCTGCTCAACGGCAACCAGGCGCTGCTCGCCGAACATCGCCTCATCGAAAAGCCGCCCAATGGGCTCGGCGACCTGACGGCGGCCGTCTATCTGGCGCGCATCCTGTCCGGCCAGCCGGCGGTCAAGGCACTGCAGTCGACCACGGCGGCGGTCTACGAAATCCTGGCGCGCACCGCCAAGCGCGGCGGCGACGAATTGCAGCTCGAAACCGACGCGCAGAGCCTGTCGCACCCGATGGCGATGGTGCAAATTCGCCATCTCCTGCATCCGGGGCGGGACAAAAGAGCGTGACTGTTGTCGGAGTCGACGGCTGCAAGGCCGGCTGGATCGCCGTTCGCCGCGATCCGGGCGCAGTGCCCTCGGCGGCCGTTTTTCCAAACTTCGCAGCACTGCTCGACGCATTGCCGGCCGATGCGACAGTCGCCGTCGACATGCCGATCGGCCTGCCCGATCTTTCGCTAAGGGGCGGACGCGGGCCCGAAGCGCTGGTGCGGCCGCTGCTTGGTAACAGGCAATCCAGCGTCTTCGCCATCCCCTCGCGTGCGGCGCTTTACGCGCATACAGACGGCTTCACCACGATCGAGGCCTGGTATGCCGCGCATCGCCAGGCAAGCGAAGTGGCGAAGGCAACCTCCGATCCGCCGCGCGGCGTCTCGATCCAGGCCTTCGGCATTTTTGCCAAGATCCGCGAGATCGATGCCGTGCTGATCGCGCGTCCCGAACTGCGCAGCCGCGTGTTCGAATCGCATCCGGAGGTCGCCTTCTGCCGACTGAACGGCGATCAGGCAATGTGCTTGCCGAAGAAGATCAGGGGGGTCATCAACCCGGCCGGTATGGCGGAACGCAAGGCGCTGCTTTGCCAGCACGGTTATATCAGGGGCTTTCTCGACCAGGCGCCGCCGCGAGGCGCTGCTGCCGACGACTTTGTCGACGCCGCAGCGATGATGCTGATTGCCGGCCGTATCGCCAGCGGCGAGGCAAAGCCGTTTCCGGATCCGCCGCTCGCCGACCGTTTTGGCATCCCTGTGGCGATCTGGGCATGACAACCGGCTTGCAAGGACATGACCTCACCAGGCCGAGGCTTGTTTACTGCATGCCTGTTGCAGCCAGTCCTCTGCGATTCGGCATTGCCCATGACCGGCTTTTGCCGCTAGAGCCTTCCTGACTTGAAAGAGCTGCCGCCTAACCCGGAAAGGCTCCAGACGCCGCCTATGCCTCATCTCCCTGACCATCTGCTCACCGGCTACCGTAATTTCATGAGCGGCCGCTACCTCGCCGAAAGCGGACGCTATCGCTCGCTCGCCCGCGAGGGCCAGTCCCCCGAAACGATGATCGTTGCTTGCTGCGACTCCCGCGCGGCTCCCGAGGCGATCTTCGACGCTGGCCCCGGCGAACTCTTCGTGCTGCGCAACGTCGGCAATCTGGTGCCGCCCTATGCGCCCGACGACCAGTTCCACTCGACCTCGGCGGCGCTCGAATTCGCCGTGCAGAGCCTCAAGGTGAAGAACATCGTGGTGATGGGCCATGGCCGCTGCGGCGGCATCCGCGCGGCACTCGACAGTACGGCCGCGCCCCTGTCGCCCGGCGACTTCATCGGCAAGTGGATGAGCCTGATTGCGCCGGCGGCCGAGACCGTGTCCTCCAGCACCTTCATGACGGCGGCGGAGCGCCAGACCGCGCTGGAACGCATTTCGATCCGCTATTCGATCGCTAATCTCAGGACCTTCCCCTGCGTCTCGATCCTGGAAGGCAAGGGACGGCTGTCGCTGCATGGCGCCTGGTTCGACATCTCGACCGGCGAGCTCTGGGTGATGAACAAGGATACCGGTGACTTCGAGCGGCCGGAGATCACATAGGAGGGTTGCATGGTATGCCGTTCGATCGCCTTCGCCACAACGGCGCTGCTGTTTTCCGTCATGTCCGCTCGCGCCGACGACGGCGCGCTCATCGGCCGCTGGTATGCGGCGCTGCTGGTCGCCGATCGCACCGAATTGTCGGACCTGCTTGCTGACGACGTCCGGATAAACCTCGACGATCTCGGCGTCGTCCAGACCAAGCAGGAATTCATCGCCTCGATCGACGACTGGCAAGGCGCTGTCGCCGGGGCTGAAATCCGGCATCGGATCGAGAAGACCGAGGGTGGCGTCACCACGGTGATCGCCTGCTATGATTTCCCCAACAACGACGCGCTGATGCAGGAAACCTTCGCGATCGCCGACAACCGCATCACCGCCAGTTCGCAGGCGGCGATCGCGGAAAACTGCGACGCCTATTGAGCGGTTACCGATATTGCGTACGGCAAGCCAGCGCCTTACATCGGTGATGATCTCGCCCTGCCTCTACAGCCACTCAGCGAAAGCCCCTCACTCAGCGAAAGATTGCCCATGCCGTCCGCCGTCGACCTCGCCGCCCATCCGCTGACCATCTGGCAAGGGCCGCTCGGCCTGCCCGATTTCACCCGCATCGGCGACGGCGATTTTTCCGGGGTTTTCGATGCGGCATTGAAGGCGCATGAGGCCGAGATCGAGGCAATATCAGGCAATGCCGAGGCGCCGACCGTCGAGAATACGCTTGCAGCACTGGAGCTTGGCGGCGAGGCGCTCGACCATGTCTCGTCGATCTTCTGGTGCCGGGCCGGCGCCCACACCAACGAGGCGATCCAGGCGCTGGAGCGCGACATCTCGCCAAAGATGTCGCGGCATTTCTCGGCGATCTCGATGAACGAAAGGCTGTTTGCCCGCATCGACGATCTCTATCAGCGCCGGGAAACCCTAAAGCTCGATGCCGAGACGCTGCGGGTGCTGGAAAAGACCTGGAAAGGTTTTGTCCGCTCCGGCGCCAGGCTCGACGCGGACGGCAAGAAGCGGCTTGCGGCGATCAATGAGGAACTGTCGTCGCTCGGCACGAGGTTCGGGCAAAACCTGCTTGCCGACGAGCGCGACTGGGCGCTGTTCCTCGACGAGGCCGACCTTGTCGGCCTGCCGGAATTCCTGAAAAGCGCGATGGCGGAGGCTGCCGAAATGCGCGGCCAGAAAGGCCGCTATGCGGTCACCCTGTCGCGCTCGATCTACGAGCCGTTCTCGACCTTCTCCGAGCGCCGCGACTTGCGCGAGATCGCCTTCCGCGCCTTCACCATGCGTGGCCAGAATGGCGGCGCCACCGACAACACCGCCGTGGTGCGCGACATGCTGCGCCTGCGCGCCGAAAAGGCGAAGCTGCTCGGCTACGCTTCCTTCGCGGCGCTGAAGCTCGACGATACCATGGCAAAGGCGCCGGAGGCGGTGCATATGCTGCTCGACCCGGTCTGGGAAAAAGCCTTGGAAAAGGCCGCAAGCGACCAGGCGGAGTTGCAGCGGTTGGCGGCCGAGGCCGGCAGCAACGAAAAATTCGCCGCCTGGGACTGGCGCTTCTATCAGGAGAAGCTTCGCGCCGAGAAATTCGCCTTCGACGAGGCCGAACTGAAGCCTTATCTGCAACTCGACCGCATCATCGATGCCTGTTTCGACGTGGCGACACGATTGTTCGGCATCACCTTCGAGGAGAAGAAAGGCATCGCCACCTGGCATCCGGACGCACGCGTTTTCGTCGTCAGGAATGCCGACGGCAGCGAGCGCGGACTCTTTCTTGCCGACTATTTCGCGCGGCCCTCCAAACGCTCCGGCGCCTGGATGAGCGCGCTGAAATCCGGCTATAAGCTCGGCCATGGCTCCAAGCCGGTCATCTACAACATCATGAATTTCGCCAAACCGCCGGAGGGCGAGGCAGCACTTTTGTCGGTCGACGAAGCCAAGACCCTGTTCCACGAATTCGGTCATGCCCTGCACGGCATGCTGACCGACGTCACCTGGCCGTCGGTTTCGGGCACCTCCGTCAGCCGCGATTTCGTCGAATTGCCCTCGCAACTCTACGAGCACTGGCTGACCGTGCCGGCGGTGCTGGAAAAGCATGCGCTGCACGTGAAGAGCGGCAAGCCGATGCCGAAGGCGCTGGTCGACAAGATGCTGGCGGCGCGCACCTTCGGCGCCGGCTTCGCCACGGTCGAGTTCACCGCCTCGGCGCTGGTCGACATGGCATACCATGCGCGGCCGGATGCACCGGAGGAGCCGCTTCGTTTCGAAGCCGAAACGCTCGTGAAACTCAACATGCCCGACACCATCGCGATGCGCCATCGCACCCCGCATTTCGGCCACATTTTTGCCGGCGACGGCTATTCGGCCGGCTACTATTCCTACATGTGGTCGGAGGTGCTCGACGCCGACGCCTTCGCCGCCTTCGAGGAGACCGGCGACCCGTTCAATCCGGTGCTGGCCGAGCGGCTCAGGAAGAATATCTATGCCGCCGGCGGCTCGAAGGACCCGGAAGAGCTCTACACCGCCTTCCGCGGCAAGATGCCGTCGCCCGAAGCGATGATGGTCAAGCGCGGCTTGGTCTGAGTATCCCAGCGGCGCAAGCCTTTCTAGACGCCGGAGAGACAGCACCCCTTACCGGGCATCCCCCCGCAAGTGGGAGAACGGTAGCTTGGGCTCCAGCGCTTTTCTTCAACGTTGAAAATTGGCGAAAGCTATCGTGACATCCGATCTCCCCCTTGCGGGGGAGATGTCCGGCAGGACGGAGGGGGGTGGAATGAGGCGTGCAGGAAACGAACCCGCTTCAAACGACGCTGAGCGCCTCGATGCCTCTCGCCAGCGCCGCCGGATCGCCGAGCACGCGCAGCATCTTAAACCGGGCCGTGCCGCCGACGACGACCGAGACGGCCGATCGCGGCACTCCCAGCGCCTTGGCGACCAGCCGTTCGAGCGCTTGATTGGCGGCGCCGTTTTCCGGTAGGGCGCGGACGCGAGCCTTCAGATGGCTTCGCCCGTCCGCCGAGATCTCGATGCCTTCGAGCCGGTCCATCGCCGTTTTCGGCGTCAGCCGAACGAACATTTCGACGCCGTCGTCGCGCAGGCGAAACGGCGCAGTCATCGAACGACCAGCTCAGACGACCAGCGGCGCCACCGTGGTGAGCAGGAACTGCCGGAGGAAGAACAGGATCAGAAGCAGGATGATCGGCGAAATGTCGATGCCGCCGAGATCGGGCAAGAAGCGGCGGATCGGCCGCAGCGCCGGCTCGGTCAGCCGGAAGAGCATGTTGCTGACGCTATCGACGAACTGGTTGCGCGAGTTGACGACGTTGAAGGCGTAGAGCCAAGAGAAAATCGCCGAAGCGATGATAATCCACCAATAAATGTCAAGCGCCAGGACAATGGTCTGAATGAGGGCTATCATGCCGGTCTCCAATTGTTGCCGACATGTAGCCATTGCAGGCGAAAGCGGCAAGAGCCAGCTTCCGCGGCACGCCAGGCTGGTGGCTGGTCGTCCGGCTTTTGGGCAAAACGCCGTCTTGACAGGAAACCGCCGCGCCCGATAAATGCGCCCATCCGCTGGACGGGGCTGTAGCTCAGCTGGGAGAGCGCGTCGTTCGCAATGACGAGGTCAGGAGTTCGATCCTCCTCAGCTCCACCAGCGGGATATCATAACCGATTGAACTAGCAATTGCTTTTCGCGGCAGATTTTGGCGTCGCCACTTCCGTCCCCATTTCAGCGGTTCGTGCCCGGCCAAATTGGCCTCTCCTAGGTCGGGAAAAGAATGCCTACCGAAAGCCAGTTGCCGAAACGGTATTCTCTCCAGCTGTTGTTTTCAGCGCGAAAGGCATCATCAAGGCCCGCTGAATTCCCAGTGTTCCTCCACTGTTCTCAGCGGTGATGGCGCCGAGGCTTCAGCTGCATGTCCAACTGTTCCGCAACTGTTTCAGTTGGCTGTCGCGCAGGCAAATCCCCACTGTTCGGCACTGTTCTCAGTGGGTAAGCCGTTATTTTCCTTTCTTCAAGGGTGTGGCCCGTTGCACGCCGGCCTCTGCGCCAGGGCACGTGCGGATCGGCGCGTCTCGTCATCACAATGAAGGGCGACATTCGCAGGCGTGTACGTGATCATCCTGTCCGGAGGGGGAAAATAGGGAACACCGCGGATGGCACGCGGATGGCAGCAGTCGGTCTTCACAGATGCCCCGGTGATTCTACCTTGGGTTGTGCTGGAAGGGACGAAAGGCAGCTACGGCGCAGAGAACCTTTACCGCGAAGGTGTCTGCCAGCCGGACTGTGGCAAGTGCCCTGTCCCGCCAGCTAGCCGTTGATCTTGAGGAGTCTCTCATCATGAAGATCTCGTCCAGATTTCGTGCAGTCGCGGTTAGCGTCATCGTCGCCGCGGGAGTCGGCATTGCCAGCGCCGCGCAACTCAAGGAGGGTGTGCAAACGCCGCCCGGCGAGCATGAAGTGGCTTTACGCCGCGAACTGGCCGCAGCACGAGCGGAGCTAGAAATTATGCAGCGCGCGGTACGTGACGCAAGCGCCCAGGCACACGCATTGGCAACCACGGTGGCTAAGCAGGCAGCACAAACCCTGAAAGAGCAGCAGCAAATAGACGAAGCCCTGGAGACGGCGCAGCGCGTTATCGAAGACTTTAGGGCCGAAGCCATTCTCTGGGACCGCGAGCAGGCAGCCGGAGCGCACCCCTCCATGGAAGCCTCTCAGCTTGCTGTGAAGCGAGCGCTTGATGAGGAGAGGCGCAAGGTTGAACTGTTGCAACAAGAACTCACCACGGCTCGCCAAACTATCGACGCTCTTAAGACAGGCGCAAACCTCGCCGCGGTCGAGAAGACCAACGCCATAAAGGACCGATCGGTGGCCGCGACCGCTCTAAAGCAAGCTGGAGAAGCACTCGAATTGGAACGCGAACGAGCAGATTCAGCCGTACGCGACCTCGATATCGTTCGCCTGGAACGCGACGCTTCAAAGCAGGTCTCGGCAGAGTTGAGTGCGGCGCTGGAGCAAGAGCGTGAAAGGGCCGCCGGAGCGCACCCCTCTGTGGCAGCCTCTCAGCTTGCTGCGAAGCGAGCGCTTGATGAGGAGAGGCGCAAGGTGGAACTTTTGCAACAAGAACTCACTACGGCTCGCCAAACTATCGACGCTCTTAAGACAGGCGCAAACCTGGCAGCGGTCGAGAAGGCCAACGCCATGAAGGACCGATCGGTGGCCGAGACCGCTCTCAAGCAAGCTGGAGAAGCACTCGAACTGGAACGCGAACGAGCAGATTCAGTCGTACGCGATGTCGATATCGTTCGCCAGGAACTTTACGCTTCAAGGCGGTTCTCGGAAGAGTTGAGTGCGGCGCTG
This sequence comes from Mesorhizobium sp. M5C.F.Ca.IN.020.29.1.1, assembly GCF_003997375.1. Taxonomy (NCBI): domain Bacteria; kingdom Pseudomonadati; phylum Pseudomonadota; class Alphaproteobacteria; order Hyphomicrobiales; family Phyllobacteriaceae; genus Mesorhizobium; species Mesorhizobium sp. M5C.F.Ca.IN.020.29.1.1. Next base: position 14,432 of record NZ_RZSW01000100.1, read on the forward strand.
GAACAAGAGCGTGAAAGGGCTATCGGTCTTGCCCGCAACCTCAGTGCCGCGCGTAAGGCAATTGACATCGTGAAGGATAAGCGTCGCACTGCGGCTGTGGAGCGCGCGCCGAAAACATTATCGCGTTCCGACGGCCAACCAGCCCGTAAACCGGGGTTGCAGGAAAAACGGAAAGTAAAGGTCCAAAAGTCACCGCATCTTGTTCTGCCGGAAACGATCGCTCTTCCCGCCGCATTGCTTCCAACGCGACCACCGAAAAACCTCAACCTGCGCCAGTG
>NZ_RZSW01001010.1:0-1096 GCF_003997375.1 Mesorhizobium sp. M5C.F.Ca.IN.020.29.1.1
GCCGAACGCCATGTCGGCATTCAATAGCCGGCCTGTTCTGCTTACATGGCAGCCGTAAGACAGCCCCGCAAGTCGCCGCCGGCGGTGCCGCGCCGCGCGAGGATCGTCACGGGATGGCGGAGACCGTTCGCGGGCTCCGGGAGCGCCGTTCGCGGCGCGAGTAGAGCCGACCGCTCGCCGAGCGGCGCGCCCGTTCGCTTCAGGATGGAAATCATTCCGGCGAGGTCAACGGCCACGCTCCGCCGGTTCATGGCAGCACATCTCCCAGCTATCAATGATATGAATCGATCCCGCTCAAGCGATTCATGAAATGCGTTGGACGCCGCTTCCGAAGGAAGCGAAACTCATGTCCATGCAGAACGAAAACGCCGGACCGCTTCATCTCCGACGGATAGACCCGACGCAGAACATGCGGCGCTTCTATGTGCTGGCGATCCAGCCGACGCTGTTCGGCGGCGCGTCCGTAATCCGCAATTGGGGACGTATCGGCACGTCAGGTCAATCGATGATGCAGACCTTTGACAGGATCGAGGAGGCCGACAATACGTTCGAACGGCTTGAACGCAGCAAGTTGCGCAAGGGCTATCGCGATATCGATTCCAGGTAGGAAGACAGCTATTTCGGGAAGAAATTCACTATAGAGGCGGATTTCCGGTGGATTGAGAACAGGCAAGCCGCTTTACGTCTTTCATTCCACCACGCTCTTGTTGTCATGAGCACCTTCAGCAACGACACAGGAGGCCCATCCGATGACGACAACAAACGAGGTCGCAGACAAGATCGCAGCAGAACAGAGCCTGACCAAGGCGATCGTGGAGAGTGTGTTCAAACAGATCGCCGACGCCGCAAAGAGCGGCGCAGAGACCAGCCTGCCCGGGTTCGGAAAGTTCAAGGTCAAGGAAACGCCGGCACGCGAGGGCCGCAATCCCTCGACCGGTGCCAGCATCAAGATCGCGGCTGCGAAGAAGCTGGCCTTCACGCCGGCGAAAGCGCTCAAGGACGCGCTGAACGGCTGATATCCCGGCTCGGCGTGTCTGGACACGCGAAAAGGCCCCGCCTTGCGGCGGGGCCCTGCGATCCGGGCTCAGAAGGGAAT
>NZ_RZSW01001011.1:0-1094 GCF_003997375.1 Mesorhizobium sp. M5C.F.Ca.IN.020.29.1.1
TTTTAACACCATATGGAGGGACGGGCGTCCCCCTCTCCGTCTCGGCTTCGCCGAGCCACCTCTCCCCACTCCGTGGGGCGAGGAACCCAAGCTTTCCAAAGGCCAGCCATGACCCGCCACGTCACCTTCATGACCATCGACGATGCCGAGCACTACACGCCGCAGCAGCGCGCCGAGATCATTGCGGCCTATCCTGCGCATGAGCGCGAAGCGCGCGCCAAGGGCATTCCAGTGCTGGGCTCCGGCCGCATCTTTCCGGTGGCCGAGGAGCTGATCGCCTGCGAGCCGTTCCGGCTGCCGCGCTATTGGCCGCGGCTCGGCGCGCTTGACTTCGGCTGGGACCATCCGTCGGCCGCGGTCGAGCTCGCCTGGGACACGGAGGCCGATGTCGTCTATATCTCGAAAGCCTGCCGGGCGTCGCAGCAGACTCCCGCCATGCAGGCGCTGACCTTGAAACCGTGGGGCGAATGGCTGCCCTGGGCATGGCCGCGCGACGGCCGGCGCGAGACGCTGGAAGGTGCGGGCCTGGCACTCGCCAAACAATACGCCGCGCATGGGCTGAACATGCTGACCCGCCATGCGCAATTCCCAGACGGTTCCGTCTCGGTCGAGGCCGGGCTGATGGAGATGCTCGACCGCATGCAGAGCGGCCGCTTCAAGGTGTTTTCGACGCTTTTGCCCTGGTTCGAGGAGTTCCGGCTCTACCATCGCAAGGACGGCCAGGTGGTGAAGCTGCGCGATGATTTGATGGCGGCGACGCGTTACGGCGTGATGATGCTGAGGGAAGCGGTGGTCGACCCGGCGGAGTTCAAGGCGGCGCGGCGAAAGGCCGGGCAGAGTGATCCGCTGGGGGCGTTTCGGTAACTCGACGGCAACCACACACCATGACGGCCTCATGACCCTCCGCATCATCCCCGCCACCTTGCGCGACCTCTCCTACATCGCCGCCAATCTGCGGCCAGAGGACCGGGCCGAGATCGACTGCCAGTTCGACGAATGGTCGCCGGTGCTGCTGGCGCTGACTGCGCTGCAGGGGTTTGCCTATGTCGCCGAGCTGGACGGCAATCCTGCGGCCGGCTTTGGCGCCGCCGAAC
>NZ_RZSW01001012.1:0-1093 GCF_003997375.1 Mesorhizobium sp. M5C.F.Ca.IN.020.29.1.1
CTTCAGGATCGGCAGACACGGGACATGATCAGAGCAGGACTCGCAGGCTTTTCCGCGCGCTTCCTTGGCGACCGGCGCGGCAGCACGGCTTTGGAGTTCGCGATGCTTGCCGTGCCATTTGCGCTCCTCATCTTTGCCATACTGGAGAGCTGCATTTCATTTGCCGGGCAAGAGGTGATGGCCAACATCACCGACGATGTCGCGCGCCAGCTACGGACGGGCCAGGTAAGGCAGGCCGATGTGACCGAGGCCACGCTGAAGACCATGATCTGCAGCCGGCTGGAGATCATGGTCGCCAAGGACTGCCCGGGATTGGAGGTGGACCTGCGCGAGTATCCGACCTTCGCCGCCGCGGCCCAGGCGGGCTTCAAGATCCAAGACCGCGAAATCGTGCTGACCGGCACGGACCCCGCGGCTTTTACGGTATCCCCAGGCTTGGCTGAATCAATAAACATGCTGCGGGTTTTTTATAAATGGCCCGTCATGACCGATTTCATGGCCAAGTCGATGGCCAATCTGAAAGACGGCAACACGCTGCATTTCGCATCGGTGACCTGGCAGAACGAGCCGTTCGACAATTGAAAACGTACCGTTGCGTGGGTGGGAAAAGGACGAAGGCATGGCGCGTGCGGGGGCACATAAGTGGATCGCTGGGATATGCACGAAAACCATCCGGTTCTGCTCCGATCGCCGCGGTGTCGCGGCCGTTGAGTTTGCCTTCATCGTGCCCGTCCTGCTGATCATGTACTTCATGACCATGGAAGCCTCACAAGCCATCGAGACCAGCAAAAAGGTCAGTCGCATCGGCAGCATGGTGGCGGATCTCGTTACCCAGCAGCAGACCATCACGGCAGCCGATCTCGATGCGATCATGCAGATCGGCAACTCCACCCTTCAGCCGTACAACCGATCGACCCCGGAAATCATCATCACCGCAATACAGGTCACGGACGAAACGACGCCGAAGGTGCTGGTCGTGTGGTCACGCAAGATGGTCGGTAGCGCCTTCAGCGCCGCCACCGCCAAAAACTCCATCACCAAGGTTCCACCGGCGCTCGAGATCAAGGGTACCTTTCTTATTCGCGTCGAAAGT
>NZ_RZSW01001013.1:0-1093 GCF_003997375.1 Mesorhizobium sp. M5C.F.Ca.IN.020.29.1.1
GTTTCCGCCTTTTTCGCATCATTCATCGCGCGATCTGCGGCAAAGTAGGCAAAGGCGTTCACCTTGGGCTCCAGCTCGGCAATGCGGGCCAGCAGCACGCGCATGTACTCGACGGGCGAAATCTCTTTGGTGCGGATCAGCTCGGCCAGCTCGACGGCAGGCATAAAGCCGATGGTCTCAGAGTCCATTATCTACCTCCCTCTATGGATACTGATAGCTCACCGTTTTTTTGATGCCGATCGCGGCCGAAAGCTGGAAAAGGGGGTGTTCCGTTCCGGGTTAAAGCGAAGTTCCCGCAGCGTTGGACGCAAGCGGTCGACCGTGCAACATCACAAAACTCCCGCTTGGCGCAAACACAAGCGGAGTTTTAACCAAAAACAGTCGATCGAGTGTGTTGTTGTCGTAAAATCTATGCGACATGGTTGTTGCAATGCAGATTGATCAGGATAGGGGGACGCCTCGCGACGCCGCCCCTCCCACACCACCTGGGCATACAGGTCCGTACCACGGCGGTTCGATCGGATTGAGCTTGGGCAGAGACATGGAGTCGAGGGAGGCCGAGAGACTCGAAGTAATGGTTGCGTAGGGCCTGTTGGACCGCCGGGTGTCCTCACATGCACCCGAATCCGTCGGTGAACCGGCGGCAACCGCAGCTCCGAACTTTGGCACGCCATGACGGCGGAGTTCCTTGAAGCGGTTGTGCCCGTTCCCCCATTGCCGCCAGAGATACATGCGTCGTCTTCGACGGATCCACGCTTCCAAGTTCGTAAGCACCTGCGGGGTCTGGCAGCTATAGCGTGATGGGGTTGTCTAATCACGGCAGGGACGTCAAGTATCTTCGCGCTTTGAGATGCGTTTTCCGGGTACACGGCTGTCTTTGCAGTCGACATCAGTCGCCGCATGATGGGGTCTGAGGCGCACGTCCCGCGCCAGACGCGCTTGCCTTCGCGGCGGATCGACACCGCCGTCTCTTTCATCGACACGTCGAGACCGATAAATTCTTCCATGGCTGTTCTCCAATGATGCTTGGGCCCGGCGTCAGGTCGTGAGCCCGTATTTCCATTCCTATCGGGGAACAGCCACCCTCCAAGAC
>NZ_RZSW01001014.1:0-1089 GCF_003997375.1 Mesorhizobium sp. M5C.F.Ca.IN.020.29.1.1
AGCCAGGGAAAGGCCCTGACATCATTGTTGACGTTCCGCCTGATTAGACCGCCGATTGCGAAGCTCTGCCCACTGGCGAGTTCGACGACCGTATCGGCTCGGCGCGTGGAAACTGCCGGCACGGAAATTCCGTTGATTTGCACGGCACCTTGCGTCGACAGTTCACTGACTTCGGGCGTTACGTGAATGTTGATTTGATTGTTGCTGAGAACTGTCGGCACAAATTCCAGACTGACGCCGAAGTGACGGAATTCAACCGATACCTGCCTGTTTTCCTGCAGGACAGGAATGGGAAATTCGCCGCCAGCGAGAAAGCTGGCTTTTTCACCCGACATAGCGGTGAGGTTCGGCTCAGCCAGGACGGAAGCTATATGCTCCTTGGCGAGCGCGTCGAGAACCGCGCTGACGTTGACGGCACCGTTGTCGAATCCGATTTCTGCTGTACCGCCACCCTGGGTTGAACCAGATCCAGCGCTTGCACCGCTTCCGCTTAGAACGCCCACTTTGAAATTGCCGATTTGACCGAAGGCGGACAGGTTGACGCCAAGTGACTTCATGGCGCTGCGTGAGACTTCGGCTACGCGCACGCTGAGGTTAACTTGCAGGGATCCAGCGACCTTGATGTTGTTGACGACTTGCGCTCCGTCGCCCAGATATTGCTCAGTGACTCTTTTTGCGGTGTCGGCGACCTCTGCGTCGGGCGCCGTCCCGCTAAGGATTGCGCCGCGCGGCGTATAGTTGACGCGGATGGGATAGTCCCCGACCTGCTCCCGCAACATGGCGCGTAAATCCCCGATCGGTTGCGTGACAACGATACGCAATTCGGCGAGAGGTTCGCCGTTGCCGTCCAAGGCGAATAGGCTGGTCCGCCCCGATTTCTTGCCAAAGACGAAGATTGTTTTGCTCGATGGTGCCTGAAAATCCGCGATCGTCGGGTCAGCAACAAAGATGGTCGTGGCTGGCGCGGGCAGATGAACGGTCTCCCCGAGCGAAGAGGAAAGGGTCAGCGTGGCGTTGATGCTATTCGAAGCCGCACGCGGCGCGCCTTTGTCCTGCTTGTTTTGCGCCGCGTGCGGCTTCGAATAGCAT
>NZ_RZSW01001015.1:0-1085 GCF_003997375.1 Mesorhizobium sp. M5C.F.Ca.IN.020.29.1.1
GTGCCGACCATCCGAAACGTCTTCACCATGGAGCCAATTGAATGAGAAAGCTTATCCTCGCCATCTCGACGCTCGCCTTCGCCGGTTCGGCGGCATTCTCCGATCCGATCCAGGAGCGCCAGGCCCTGATGAAGGAACGCGGAAAGATCGCCGGCCAATTGTCGAAAGTGGTCAAGGGCGAGGCCGCCTATGACGCCGCGGCCGTGCTGGTGGCGTTGAAGGCGCTGCAGGCCAACGCCGAGAAATTCCATGCAAACGTCGAGACCCTTTTCCCGGCTGGCAGTGAAACCGGCGACACCACCGCTGCCCCCAAGATCTGGGAGGATATGGCCGGCTTCAAGGCGATTGAGGAAAAATATCTCGCCGACGTCAAGGCTGCGGCGGCCGCCGCCCCGGCCGACGTCGATGCCTTGAAGGCGGGGTTCAACACCATAGGCGGCGATTGTGGCACCTGCCACCAGACATACAGGATAAAGAAGGGCTGATCGCGGGCGATGCGCCTGCTGAAAAAGCTCGTCGGCGCCGCCCTCGTTCTGGGCGCCGCCGGCGCTGTCGCCGGCTGGGTCCTGTCGGCGCCGGTCAGGCTCGACACTGAGACCCTGGCGCAGCTCGGCCCCGGCGATGCCGCCAGGGGCAAGCGCATTTTTTATGCCGGAGGCTGCACATCGTGCCATGCGAAGCCAGGTTCACAAGGCGATGCCCGCCTTCAACTTGCAGGCGGTCTCGAACTCAAGACGCCGTTCGGCACCTTCGTGCCACCGAACATTTCGCAGGATGCCAAGGACGGTATCGGCGCCTGGTCGGTCGAAGACCTCGCCAACGCCATGATGAAGGGAGTGTCGCCGAGCGGCGAGCATTTCTATCCGGCGTTTCCTTATGCATCCTACGCGCGCATGAAGCCGGCCGACATTGCCGATCTCCATGCCTTCATGAAAACGCTTCCGGCGGTCGCCGGCAAGGCGCCGGCCAATTCGCTGGGATTCCCGTTCAACATCCGTCGCGGTATCGGGCTGTGGAAACGTCTCTATTTGAGTGACCAGCCGGTGGTTTCCTTCCCCGAGGGCACGCCGGATCCGGTGATGGCC
>NZ_RZSW01001016.1:0-1080 GCF_003997375.1 Mesorhizobium sp. M5C.F.Ca.IN.020.29.1.1
GGGTTTGAGGGCCTTGACGATCGCCGGCGCGCCGTCCGCGCGAACAATCTTCCAGATGCGGCTGCTGAACGTCTCGGCAATCAGTTCTGGCGCGCTGACCTTCCAGCGTTCTGGAAATGTCGGAGCGTCCATTCAGGGCTTGAGGCCGAGCATCAGATCCATGTTCTGCACGGCAGCACCCGAGGCGCCCTTGCCGAGGTTGTCGTAGACGGCGAACAGCAGCGCCTGGGCCCTGTCGTCATTGGCCAAGACATAGAGCTTCATCCGGTTGGTGCCGTTGTAGATTTCGGGATCGATCTCCGGCACGCGTTCAAGATGCACATAGGGCGCCACCTCGACCACGCCGCCATCTATCGCGGCGAAATGGTCGGCAATCGCCGCATGAAGCTCGGCGCCCGTCGGTACATAGTCGAGGCCGCCGAGCTGCAACGGCACCACGGTGATCATGCCTTGCGCGAAATTGCCGACCGCCGGCTGCATGATCGGGTCATGCGACAGCTTCGCATAGGTCCTGAGCTCCGGCACATGCTTGTGCTGCAGGGTCAGCCCGTAGGGCAGGAATTCCGAGGCATCCTCGCCCTTGGCGACATAGTCCTCGATCATCGGTCGGCCGCCGCCCGAATAGCCCGAAATGCCATTGACGGTGACCGGAAAATCCGGCGGCAACAGCCCGGCTGCCACCAGCGGCCTGAGCGTCGCGATCGGGCCTTGCGGCCAGCAGCCCGGATTGGCGACGCGCTTCGCCGAAGCGATTTTCCGCGCCTGATCCTTGTCCATTTCGGCGAAGCCGTATTCCCAACCTTCGGCGACGCGATGCGCGGTCGAGGCGTCGATGACCCTTGTGGTGTCGTTGGTGATCAGCGAAACGCTTTCTTTTGCGGCTGCATCCGGCAGGCACAGGATCGCGACGTCGGCGGCGTTGAGGAACTCGGCTCTAGCTGCCGGTTCCTTGCGGCGCTCGGTCGGGATGGAGATGATCTCCAGGTCGCCGCGTTCGGCAAGCAGCGCCCTGATCTGCAGACCGGTGGTGCCGTGCTCGCCGTCGATGAAGATTTTCGGTTTCATTGCCTGCCTGAATTC
>NZ_RZSW01001017.1:0-1078 GCF_003997375.1 Mesorhizobium sp. M5C.F.Ca.IN.020.29.1.1
CACCCGCAACCTAAGCGTCTTTCAAACGATAGGCGCAAGGATGGCGTTCGGATCAAGGCCGAGAGCTTGAAGCAGGGAAACGGCGTCCGGGTCGTCGCAGTAGACATCGGGTCGATCGGGCGCGAACCAGCGGGCGAAATAGACCGGGTTTTGCGTCAAGGCGGCGTAGGCATCGGGCATCTTGCCAGCTTCGATGATGCGAGCCTGCACGACCGATTTCAGAACCTTTTGGCGAACGACAGGCACGGCGCCCCATGCATGGCCGTCCCATGTCTGGCTTGCGTCTTGCGGCGCATCTGGGACTTCGATCGCACCCTTTGGCGGCATGGCTCCGTCGAATCCGCCGATATAGACGCCATCGCCGTCAACAAAGTATTTGGTCATACCCATGCCCTCACTACAAATTTCCAGCTTGCGGGGGTGATGCCGGAAAGCACTCCGGTGGTCTTGTGCAGGACATTGAGAGGTGCAGCGGCAGCGCCGAAGCGGATAGTAAGATTAGTCGCGTCTGGAACGATGGACAGCCCTCGATTAGATCCGGCAGGACTGTCGTGAGAGCCGACATTGATTGCCACTTCGTCGCCGATGGAATAGTCAAACTCGGCCGTCGTGCATTGCAGCGCGGTAGTTATGAGCTTGGGCTTTGCGCTCAGGCCATGCGCGAGGGTCAAGGAACCGGCTGCAGTAATCGCCTGCTGCCCGCTGTCGTAGGACGCCGTGAAGGGCAGCGTTGCCCAGGCTGGCGCCGTGGCGCCGGCATTCATCAGAAGCGCCTGTGATGCCGTGCCCTTCGCCAGCCTTGCCTTGACCTTGGCCCCGGTGAAATACTCGATATCACCAGCCGCGGTGCTTGCCGGAATTGGAAGAAAAAGTTTCGTTGCTGCACCGTCGCCAATGGCAAGAACATTGTCGTCCGTATCCCACTGTGTGTCGCCCTCGGCAGTCGGCGTAGGAGCCGCACTCTGCTTTAGGGTCAGCGTGGCTGTTGCGATCGTACCGCCATTGATCGTCGGCGTATTGATCGTCGGGCTGGTCAGCGTCTTGTTGGTGAGTGTTTGGGTGCCGGCCAGGGTAACGA
>NZ_RZSW01001018.1:0-1077 GCF_003997375.1 Mesorhizobium sp. M5C.F.Ca.IN.020.29.1.1
GGTCTGGATTGGGCTCATCTCGTATTCTTTGTATCTTGTTCACTGGCCGCTCAATGCGTTCGCGCATTATCTTTCGTTCCAAAAACTCGATCCTTTGATGACCGGTGCGATGTTGGTAGCAAGCCTCGCATTGGCTGCATTCTCCTGGAAGTTTGTAGAGCAGCCGTTTCGACAGAAGAGGGCCTTCACCGCCCCGGGGCCTATCTTCGCCTTTTCAGCGCTCGCGATCGTTGTTCTTTGTGCCGGCGGAGCGGCGGGGGCGCTCGGCAACGGCTTTCCGCAACGGTTTCCGGACTATGTCCAGCGGCGCATTTCCGTCGGGGACTGGAGGAATGGCATCTGTTTCAACGAGGGCACCAGCCGGATCGAAAGCTGGAATATGGAGGATTGCACGCGCACTCGCGGTTTTCCAACAACGGTTTTTTTGTGGGGCGACTCCTTCGCCGCGCACTATGTTTCCGGCCTGGGTGCTAACATAAATCGGTTGCAGGCGAACATCGTGGAATATACGTACGCCGGCTGCCCGCCGATACTCTCTTACTACTCTTACGCTCGTCTTGATTGTGTCCGGTTCAATCGCAAGGCCTTGGACATCATCTTGGAAGCGGACATCAAGACGGTTATCCTCAGCGGTAAATGGAGTGACTATGAGGTCAGAGGCTTCGACGGTCTTCAGCAAACAATCGATACGCTTCGTGCCCTGGGCGTGCGCGTGTTTGTCATCGGCCAGTCTCCGCAGTTCCCAACTGACGTCCGGAAAATTGCGTTCTTCGCCAAGCGCCAAAATCTGGACGATACGTCCTGGCCGATGGCGATGGACCCCGGCATCAACGAACGTGTGCGCTCATTTACCAAAGGCGCCACATTCATCGATCCGCTGAAATTCCTGTGCAGCGCAGGACGCTGCCCCTATTCCGACAGAGGAGAGTTTATGTATTTCGACTATGGTCATTTCTCTTCAGCCGGCGCCACACTGGCAATCTCGAAATACTGGCCGGCTTTTGGCAAAGACAATGCTCTTCCTAAGACGAAGTAGCGGGTCAGATGGCTGACAAGCACCAGTGCGGGTCCCTGTGA
>NZ_RZSW01001019.1:0-1065 GCF_003997375.1 Mesorhizobium sp. M5C.F.Ca.IN.020.29.1.1
TCGCCGACAATGTCGGCGATCGGGCGCGTCGCATCGAGCGTCAATGCGTTCTCGTCGGCTGCCGGCGCTTCTAGCGTGGCGAACTGGCTGTCGACCAGGCTTGCCGGCATGAAATGGCCCCGGCGGGAGCCGACACGCTGCTTCGCGGGCGCGGGATCGATTTCCAGATAGAGGAAAACGATGTCCTGGCAAAAGCCGCGCAGACGCTCGCGGTAGCTGCGCTTTAGCGCCGAACAGGCGGCCACCACGCCCTGCCCATCGCCGACCGATCCCGCAATGCGCCGGCCGATCGCGTCGAGCCAGCCTTCGCGCAATGCGTCGGTCAGCGGCTCGCCGCTTGCCATGCGCGCGACGTTTTCCGGCGGATGCAGCCGGTCGCCCTCGACGAAGATGGCGCCCAACGCTGCGGCCAACGCTTCGCCGACGGCCGATTTGCCACAACCGGCGACGCCCATCACTACGACGGCCGGTGCGGGCCGAACGCGATGCCCCTGCGTTTGTGCTGCCTTTTCGTCCACGATGCGGGTCAGCGGCTGGCCGGCGCGCGGCCGTAAAGCAGGAGCATGGCGACGATGACGACGCCGTAGATGATCTGCCGCCCCGCCTCCGGCATCTGCATGACCGAAAGAATGGATTGCAAAAGCGTGATCAGGATGACGCCAGCGACCGTGCCGAGATACGAGCCGCGGCCGCCGAGGATCGAGGTGCCGCCAAGCACGACCGCTGCGATCGACGGCAGGAGATAGGCGTCGCCCATCGACTGCGCCGCCTTGGAGGCATAGCCGGCCAGAAGCACGCCGCCGAAGGCGGAGAGCCCGCCCGACACGGCGAAGGCGATCAGCACGACGCGCCGCGTGTCGATGCCGGAGAGGTAGGCGGCGCGCTCGCGGTTGCCGATACCGTAGACGGTACGGCCGAAGCCGGTGCGGGTCAGCACGAAAACCATCGCAGCACCGATCAGCGCCCAGATGACGACCGCGTTGGGCACGCCCGGAATGGCAAAGCCGGTCGCCAGATAGCGCATCGCCCGGGTCGCCGAATCCTGCGGCGAGAACCCGCCCGTAT
>NZ_RZSW01000101.1:0-14684 GCF_003997375.1 Mesorhizobium sp. M5C.F.Ca.IN.020.29.1.1
CCCTAATGGAGGGACTCTATCCTTTTATTTCGACCGCACCACGCTTGTGGTGGCCGGGATCGACAGGCCCTGGGGATCGACAGGCCCCGGGATCAATAGACTTGGCGGCGGCGCGCCAAGCCGCGATAGGTTCGCCTCCGGCCTCAGCCGACCCTGACGACGAAATGCTTCGTCACCGGCTCGATGATCTTCCACGTTTCCTTGAAATCGGCCTCGACCACGAAGGCATCGCCGGGACCGACTTCGACGGGCGCGCCGCCATCGGGCGTGATGACGATGTGGCCTGATATCATGTGCACGAATTCATAGTCGCTGTAGGTCGCGTGATAGGTGCCGGGAGTAGCCTGCCATGTTCCCGACATGACCTTGTCGTCCTCTGTGGTGTGCTGGACGGCGGTCTTCATGGTTGGGTTGCCGTCGACCACGACCCAGCCCGCGAGATCGCCCGCCTAGGCGTTTTCGACTGCGCCGAATTTGAGGATGGTCTTCTCTGTCATGGTCGGGCTCCGTTTGGAACTGTGCCGGCATTGGCTGCCGGTCAATAGCCGAAGCACCTGACATGAGCAACGTGGGCCCGCCCCATTATCAGCAGCAATGGCACGGTTGCCACGTGCCGCTACGCTTGACGTTGCCCTCATCCTCCCGAGCAGCCGAAGCCTCCGGGAACCGGCGCTTCTGAATTGCGCAGGCGGATGGCAGACGCGGCGTCGCCGCGGTACGGAACCGACGCCAGGGCCGGCCGTCCGGGGCCACTCCTTGAAAGCCGTCGAAAGTACGATATATCAATGACTAAGCGTGCGTTGCACGCGACGTAGTGCTTTGGTCAAGCTTCATCTGTGGAGGTTGTCATGGCAAACAATCTGATGGAAGGAAAGAAGGCCCAGGATTGGATCAATCTGATCCTTGCGGCATGCCTGTTCATCTCACCTTGGGTCATCGGCTTCGCTGCTGAAACCGCTCCTGCGTGGAACGCCTGGATTGCCGCAGTCGTGCTCGGCGCCCTGGCTCTCGCGGCGCTTTCGGTATTCGCCGAATGGGAAGAGTGGGTGAACCTTGTCGTCGGGCTCTGGCTGATCGCCTCGCCCTGGCTGCTCGGCTTCGTGGCGAACGCCAACGCGATGGCGACCCATGTTGTCCTCGGCGTGCTGGTGGTTGCGGCATCGGCCTGGGCAGTCTGGGACTCTCGTCATCATCCGCCAGCGCATGCGTGATTGGTGACGACCAGGGGAGGAGCCCGGCGCGCGAGCGGCGAGCTCCTTCTAAGCCTGAGATCGGTACGCGGGCCCGCTAGCCGGGCCATTGTCTTCCTTGTGCTCGAAAAACACCCCGCCGCGCCGGGTGCATATGGCAGCGTCGCCGCGGCGCTTCCTGGTCTAGCCGCCGACGAGCACACCCCCTGCACTCCGCCAACTCCACATATGTTGCACTGCGTTAGATTTGTTGCATTGCAATATCGGTGCATCGCGTCGAGCCTTCGCAACGGGTGGCTTTTTCAACGACCACACGAGGTTTTGCCGTGTCAGCATCGTTTCGGCCTGATATCGAAGGGCTGCGTGCACTGGCGGTGTCGGGCGTCGTCGCGTTCCATTTCGGTCTGTCGGACCTGCCGGGCGGCTTCACCGGCGTCGACATCTTCTTCGTCATCTCCGGCTATCTGATCACCGGCCAGCTGCTGCGGGAAATGGCCGAGGACGGCAGGCTGAACCTGTGGCGGTTCTACGCAAGGCGCGCCCGGCGACTGCTGCCGGCCTCGCTGTTCGTCATCTTCGCCACGCTTGTCGCGGGTTACTTCATCCTGTCGCCGGACGAACAGGCGCTCTATTCGAAAGGCGCCATGTTCGCCTCGGCCTATGCGATCAATTTATGGCTGATCCGCTGGTCGTTCGACTATTTCGCCCCCGATGCGGCGAACAACCCCTTCATCCACTTCTGGTCGCTCTCCGTCGAGGAGCAGTTCTACCTCGTATGGCCGGCACTGCTTCTGCTGGCCGCATGGCTGCGCCCGGGCAAGTGCACGGCGATCCTGGTGATTGGCCTCGCCGCCGCGGTGTCGTTCGCCGTCTGCGCCTGGCTCACCACCGTGGCGCAGCCCTGGGCCTTCTATTTCTCGCCGCTCAGGGCCTGGGAATTCGCCGCCGGCGGCCTGGCGACGATGGCGCCGGCAAAATTCTGGCGCGAGCGCCCGCAACTGGGCGCAGCACTGGCATGGCTTGGCCTGGCGCTGATCGCCGGGGCCTATCTGACCTTCAGCGAACAAGCCACCCCCTTCCCCGGCGTCGCGGCGGTCGTGCCGGTGGCCGGCACCGTGCTGCTGCTGCTCAGCGGCTCCGGCAATGTCCAAAGAGGGCCTAGCGCCATGCTGGCGCTGCCGCCCTTGCAATGGGTGGGGAAACTTTCCTACTCGCTTTATCTCTGGCACTGGCCGGTCATCGTCTATGCGACGATGATGGTTCCCGACCTCTCCTGGCCCGGGCGGCTTGCCTGCGCAGCATTGACGCTGGCTCTGTCGATCTTCACCTATAGTTTCATCGAGAACCCGATCCGCCGCAACGTCTGGCTGATGGCGAACGCGGCGCGCGCGCTTATTCCCGCCGCAATGCTGACCGGCGCCGGCGTGGTGGTAACTTACGCCAATGCGCGCCTTGCCGTGCACGATCTCGACCCCTCACAACGCATCATTGCCGAAACTACCGCACAGCCCTCCACCGCGCGCGCCAAGGACGGCTGCGTTCTCGACTACGAAACCGTCACGCCGAAGCCCTGTGTGTTCGGCGCCAAGAATGCCGAGCACTCGATCGCGCTGTTCGGCGATTCGCATGCCGACCACTGGTCGACGCCGCTGATCGAGGCGGCGAAGAAGAACAACTACAAGGTCGTCACCTGGCTCAAATCCGCCTGCCGGGCGTCGCGGCTGACGGTCTGGAGCTCGAAGCTGAAGCGCGACTACACCGAGTGCGATCGATGGCGCGAGCAATCGATCAAGGAGATCATCGCCCTGCGCCCGAGCCTGGTGGTGATGTCGGAGATCTCGCTGACCAGCTCGCGCAAATTGTCGCCCGACGTGAAGGTATCCGAAAGCCAGGACCGGGACTGGCAGGCCGGCCTGCGTGCAACGCTGGAAGCGTTCAGCCAGGCCGGGCTGAAAGTCGCCTTCATCCGCGATGTCCCGTTCAACGGCATGTTCGCCGACACGTGCGTGGCCCGCGCGCTGTGGCGGGGACAGACGCCGTCGGTATGTGATGCGCCGCGAACCGACGCCGCCAACGACGCCGTGGCCGCGGTGGAGCGCGACATCGTGCGCACCGTCCCCAACGCGACCTATATCGACATGACCGACCGGTTCTGCGACGCCAAGACCTGCCATGTCTTCATCGACGGCAAGCTGGCCTACCGCGATCGCCACCACTTGGCGACGCCCTTTGCGCAAACGCTGGAGCCTCCCGTCGAGCGCGCGCTGTTTTCGTCGGGGGCGGCGAAATAAGGCAGCGCAAGACGCGCTGTCACCGCGTCTCAGTGCAAGCCAAACTCGCGCAGCAGTTCTTCGCGATAGCGCACGAACCGGCCTTCGCTGCGATCGCGGGGGCGCGGCAGTTCAACCTCGACCAGCCGCGCTGTGCCGCCCTTCTCCCTGGGCAGGATCAGCACCCTGTCCGCGAGATAGATCGCTTCTTCCAGATCATGGGTGACCATGACCATGGTGACGTTCTCCTCGCTCCAGATGCGCGCCAGTTCCTCTTGCATGCCGATCTTGGTCATGGCGTCGAGCGCGCCCAGCGGCTCATCGAGCAGCAGGATTTCAGGCTGCACGGTCAAGGCCCGGGCGATGCCGACGCGCTGCGCCATGCCGCCCGAAAGCTGCCTGGGATAGGCATCGCTGAATTCGGCCAGACCAACGAGCTCGGTATAGAAGCGGGCCTTGTCCTCGGCCTCCGCCTTGGGCACGCCCCGCACTTCGAGGCCAAAGGCGACGTTGCCGAGTACCGTCAGCCAGGGCAGCAGGCGCGGTTCCTGGAAAATCACCGCGCGTTCAGCGCCGACGCCATGGACCGGCTTGCCGTCGATCGCGACACCGCCGCTGTCGGAGGCCTCCAGCCCGGCAAGAATGCGCAGCAGCGTGGTCTTGCCCGATCCGCTGGCGCCGACAATGACGAGACATTCGCCGGAGCGGATATCGAGGTTGAGAGCCCTCAGCACGGCAAGCGGACGCCCGCCGAGGCTGAAGGATTTGGACAGGTCGCGGATCGTGACCTCGCCGCCGCTTGTGGTGGCCATGGCGCCCGTCTCCCGGTCAGTTGGTTTTCGTTTCGCCGCGCCGGTAAAGGATATCAGCGGCTTTCAGCCTGCCCTTGGGCAGGCGGCCGTCGCGCTCGAGCACGCTGACCCAGAAGTCGATGTCGCGGTCGTCAGCCTTGGCCCCTTCACGCAGGCCGAAGCCGGTCCAGTAGCGTGCCAGCTCGCCATTTTCGCCGCGCTTGTCGAGGATGTCCGCGAGCACCTTGCGCGCCTCGTCCGGGTTCTGGCGCGACCAGTCGGCGGCGCGGGCCGACTGTTCGACGAAATTGCGGGCGCCATCCGGATGCGCCGTGATGAAGTCGCGCCGCAGGACGGTGAAGCCGCCGGCCAGTTCGCCCAGCACGTCGGTGTCGTTGAACACACCCCGCACGCCGCCCTTGTCCACCAGCGCGCCGGCAAACGTCGCCTGCCAATAGCCCAGTGCCGCGATATCGACTTGGCGCGACCGCAGGGTCTGTTCAAGCTGCGGCCCGGGCACCACGACGAGCTTGGCCGCATCCGGCGGCAGGCCGACCCCGTGCAGCGCCTCGCGCACGGTGTAGTCGAGATGGGCACCAAGCGTATTGACCGCAATGGTCTTGCCGGCGACGTCGGCAATCGATTTGATCGGACTGTCTTCCAGCACGTAGAAGACGCTGTGCACTTGCCTGTTGATGCCGTTGCTTGGATAGGCGGCGACGAAGTCGTTGCCTCCGGAGATCGAATTGATCACCGCAGCGGTTGCGGCCGAGCCGAGATCGACGCTGCCGGAGGCGAGCGCGAACAGCGATTCCGGGCCGCCGCCCGAGTAGCCGACATTCTCCAGCTTGACGCCGAGGTCGTTGAAATAGCCGAGCTCGTCCGCCAGCTCATGCGGCGAGATGCTGCCGCGGCTGGCGAGGTAGCGAAACGTGACCGGCGCAGCTTGCGCAGCGGCAAAGCGAGGCAGGCCGGTGGCGATGACGCCGGCGACAAAGGGAGCGCCCGCAAGCAGGGAACGGCGAGTGATTGGCATGGTCCGGTCTTTCCTGTTGGAGGATGGTGCCTGTTGGAGAGGATGGTGAAAGGCTGGTCAGTCGATGGGATTGCTCCAGCGGCAGAGCCGCCGCTGAAGGCTAACCAGCGCCTGGTTGGCGATCAGGCCGAGGCCGGCGAGGATGACGATCGCCGCAAACATCAGCGGGATCTGGAAGTTGTACTGCGCGTTCATCACCTGGAAGCCGATGCCCCTGTTGGCGCCGATCATTTCGGAGGCGATCAGCAGCAAGAGCGCCGTGGTCGCACTCAGCCTTAAGCCCACGAAGATCGACGGGACGGCCCCCGGAAGCACGACCCGGCGAAACGCGGTGAGCCGCGTGGCGCCATAGACCCGGGCCATTTCGAGCAGTTTCGGATCGACTTGCTTGACGCCGCTGATGGTGTTGAGCAGCAGCGGAAACAGCGTCGCCCAGAAGATGACGAAGACCTTTGAGGCCTCCCCCAGCCCGAGCAGCAGGATGAACACCGGGTAGAGGGCCAGCGCAGAAGTCTGTCGAAAAACCTGCAGGATCGGATCAAGCGCGGTTTCGACGGCGCGCACCTGGCCCATGAACAGACCGAGCGGGATGGCAACCGCCACCGCCGCTGCGAAGGCGAGGCCGGCGCGCTGCAGGCTGATGGCGATGTCGCCAAGCAAGGTGCCGCCGACCAGACCATTCCACAATGCGGAGACGATCGTGTCGATCGGCGGCAGCACCGCGGCGTTGACCCATCCCGCGCTGCTCGAGACCTGCCAGATCGCGAGGAAGGCCATCAGGATGCCGTAACGGGACAGGAAGCGGACGACAGCCCGGTTGGCCAGGCGCGGAAGATCGGCGCCGAGGCTAGTTCTGCCGTCATGTGCGGCGATCGTGACCGGCCGCTCGATGTGTTGCAAACTCATCGTCTTGCCCTTTGCTCTAAGAGAATCTATTCGGCGGCCAGCACCTTCGAGCGGGCGGCGGTCCAGGGGTTTTCCGGCCGCCTGAGGCCGAGATTCTCGCGCAGCGTCCTGCCTTCGTAGGCGGTGCGGAACAGGCCGCGGCGCTGCAGCTCGGGGATCACCAGGTCGACGAAGTCGTCGAGCGCGCCGGGCAACCAGGGCGGCAGGATGTTGAAGCCGTCGGCGGCCTCGCTGCCGAACCATTCCTCCAGCTGATCGGCGACCTGCACCGCGCTGCCGATGACAGTGTAGTGGCCGCGGGCCGTCGCCACCCACTGGTAGAGCTGGCGGATGGTGAAGTTGTGCTCGTCGGCGATCTGGCGGATCAGCGCCTGGCGGCTCTTCATGCCTTCGGTTTCCTTGCTCGGCGGCAGCGGTCCGTCGAGCGGATAACCCCTGATGTCGAGCGTCTGGCCGGCCAACCCGTTGAGCAGGGCCACGCCATCTTCGGGCAGGATCAGATCGTTCAGCTGCTGGTATTTGGCGCGGGCTTCCTCTTCGGTGCGGCCGACGAAGGGTGCCACGCCCGGCATGATCAGCACCTGTCCGGGATTGCGGCCGGCAGCCTTCACGCGCGCCTTGAGGTCGCGGTAGAATTCTTGCGCCGAGGCTAGATTCTGATGGGCGGTGAAGATGACTTCAGCCGATTGGGCGGCGAGCTTGCGGCCGCCCTCCGACTGCCCGGCCTGCACCACCACCGGGTGGCCCTGCACCGGGCGCGGCACATTGAGCGGACCTTTGACGCTGAAATGCGGGCCCTTATGGTCGATGTCGTGAAGCTTGTCCTTATCGTAGAAGCGCCCCGACTTCTTGTCGCGGATGAAGGCATCATCTTCCCAGCTATCCCACAGCGCCTTGACCGTCTCGACATGCTCATGCGCGCGGGCATAGCGCTCGGCGTGGGCAGGCTGCGTCTCGCGATTGAAATTACGCGCGGTTTCGTCGCCCGCCGAGGTCACGACATTCCAGCCGGCCCGGCCATTCGACAGAAGATCGAGCGAGGCGAACTTGCGGGCGAGCGTATACGGCTCCTCATAGGTGGTGGAGGCGGTGGCGATGAAGCCCAGATGTGTGGTGAGCGGCGCCAATGCGGCAAACAGCGTCACCGGCTCGAACCCGGCGATCTTTGCATTGCCGCCTTCGCGGGCGCCGAGGCCGACGGTCAGATTGTCGGCGAGGAAATAGGCATCGAACAGGCCGCGCTCGGCGGTAAGCGCGAGCTGCCTGTGGAACTCGAAATTCGTCGCGCCGTCGGCCGGCGCGTCAGGGTGGCGCCAGGCTGCGATATGCTGTCCGCCACCGGGCAGGAAAGCACCAAGCTTGATCTGCCTGGACTTGCTGGGTCTGGTCATTGCGGGTTCCTTCTGACTGTGCGGAAAGGGATTGAGGGTCACTGGCCGGTGTTCAAGCGGCAAGACCGACGCTGCGTGGCACCGCCCGGCAAGCTTCGGCGACCGCTTGCCTGGCGCGAGCATGGATGGCTTCGGACACCAGCACGCCGTTGGCGAAGTCCTTGTCGGAGGCGTAAATCGCGGTCGGCAGGGTCAGCGCCTCGAAGAAGCCGAACAGCGGCCGCAGCTGATGTTCGACCACCAGCGAATGACGATCGCCGCCGCCCGTCGCAGCAAGGATGACCGGCTTTCCCCTCAGGGATGACGGGTCGAGCAGGTCGAAGAAATGCTTGAACAGCCCGGTGTAGCTGCCTTTGAAGGTCGGCGAGCCAACCACCAGGACATCGGCCCCCAGCAATCGCTCGATGATGTTTCTGGCCAACGGATCCAGATCGCCAATGCGCTTTGCCAGCGGGAAGGACTGACCGAGATCCTCTAGGTCGAAAACGGTCGAGGCTGCACCGGTGCTGCTCGCCACCTCCGCGACGATGTGGCTGATAAACGCCTTGGTCTTCGACGGACGGGTCAGGTTGCCTGACAGCCCCACCACCAGCTTTTTCGACATTTGGGCTCCTCGCAAAGCGCTTGTGTGGCTTCACTTTAGTAAGTTGATAGAGATTAGTGAGAAAGAAGATTTCAAAACGGGCCCGCCAAGCGGATTGAGTTTGCGGCGCCGTCGATTGGTTCTTTCGACGCGAATGCGAACGCCGAGTTTGGCAAGGGCGCCTTGACCGCATTCCTGCCACGCGTTGATGATCTCAAGCGCACCAAAGCCATCGGCCCGGGGGATTCGCATGAAAACAGTCGTTCTGAAGTCTCTGCTCCTGGCCTGTTTGCTGGCATCGCCGGCGCAGGCGGGATGGAAGCCGGTCGAGAAGGTCGAGACCTACGCCGTTTCAGGGCAGACCGGTCCCCAGCTCCATGCCTCGATGGGCGAGCGGGGGCCGATGATCGGCAAAAGCAAGGTCCGCGCCATGGCCTACACCAATTTCAAGCTGACCTGGGTCAGGGACTATCAGCGACAAGGCAATGCCTGCGTGCTGGTATCGGCGCGGCCGAAGCTCATCATAACCTACACCTTGCCCAAAACGTCCGGGCCGGTGCCGGCCGCCGTGCAGAAAAGTTGGGACGTTTTTGCCGCCGGCCTCGCCGCCCACGAAAAGGTGCATGGCGACATCATCGTCGATATGGTCCGCAAGATCGAGACGGCCACCATCGGCCTGTCC
The DNA here is from genome assembly GCF_003997375.1 of Mesorhizobium sp. M5C.F.Ca.IN.020.29.1.1. NCBI lineage: Bacteria > Pseudomonadati > Pseudomonadota > Alphaproteobacteria > Hyphomicrobiales > Phyllobacteriaceae > Mesorhizobium > Mesorhizobium sp. M5C.F.Ca.IN.020.29.1.1. The sequence goes on from NZ_RZSW01000101.1 coordinate 8,850, forward strand.
GTCCCCGACGATCCCGGGTGCGAAAAGATCAGGACCGAAATGACCAGGCGGCTCGCCGAACTCTCCCAGGCACAGCGGCAGGCAAGCCGCGATTTCGACCGGGTAGAATTCGCCCCGCGCGGCAATCTGCAGCAGCTCATCGTCGCTTTGCTAATGGGGCGGTAGGAAATGTGAAGTCCCACCGGGAGGAGAAGCAGTGAGCATGGAGCTCGAAATCAAGGCAAGGTTGGCGGGACAGCGCCCCCTCTGGTCCTGCCGGACATCTCCCCATTGGTGGGAGATCGGCCGTCATCTTTGATTTCGCCAATCGCCAACCTCGTAAAAGAGGCGCTGTCGGCGGAACTGCCAATCTCCCCACTTTTGGGGGAGATGTCCGGCAGGACAGAGGGGCGCGCCGTAGAGCGCCAATCTCAAAAGCAACCGAGCACTGACAATCCCTCACACGCGGTTGCCCCACGAAATCGCGCCAATGCCAAGTCGATGCGCAAAGTCATGACCGACGCCGAATTGAAGCTCTGGAATGAGCTTCGCGCCCATCAGCTGATGGGCTCGGGTTCCGGAGACAATTTCCGATCGCTGGTTACATCGTCGACTTTGCTTGCCCGGAAAAGGAACTTGTCGTCGAAGTCGATGGTTCGCAGCATGCCGATGCCAATGAAGGCGATGAGGCGAGGACAAAGCGTCTGGAACAAGATGGCTGGACCATCCTGCGCTTCTGGAACGATGACGTCATTCTGACATTGACAACGTCTGCCAGCATATCGTCATCGAGGCCGGGCTGGACAGGCGCTGATCTTTGCCTTTGGCGTAGCGGCAGAGTCCCCCTCAGCCAATTCGCCTCGCCTCACAAACCCGCCATCGGCGTCCACATCACATCCTCGACCCGCATCGCCCCCGTCGCCAGCATCACCAGCCGGTCGAAGCCGAGTGCGGCGCCGCTTGCCTGCGGCATGATGGCGAGTGCGGAGAGGAAATCCTCGTCGATCGGATAGCGTTCGCCATAGACGCGCTCCTTCTCGTCCATCTCGATGGTGAAGCGCCGGCGCTGCTCGGCGGCGTCGGTCAGTTCGCCGAAGGCGTTGGCCAACTCGACGCCGCAGCAATAGAGCTCGAAGCGCTCGGCGGTCCTCGCATCATCCGCACTCGGCCGGGCAAGTGCTGCCTCCGAAATCGGATAGCCGTAAAGGATGGTGGCGCACCCCCGCCCCAGCATCGGCTCGATCTTTTCCACCATTACCCGGCTGAACAGATCGGCCCAATTGTCGTCCGGTGCGGTGCGTAGGCCCACCGCAACCAGCGCCGTGTACAACGCCTCACGATCAGTGCTGCCGTCGGCGGCGACCGTGGCCAGCAGGTCGATGCCGGCATAGCGCGCAAAAGCCTCGGCGACGCTCAACCGTTCCGGCTCGGCGAACGGATCGGCCTCGCGGCCGCGAAAGGAGAAACGCTTTGTGCCGGCCCGCTCGGCGGCCAGCGCGACAAGCCCGGCGCAATCCTCCATCAGGCGCTCATAGGTTTCATCAGCCCGGTACCATTCGAGCATTGTGAAGGACGGATGGTGCAAGGGGCCGCGCTCGCGGTTGCGATAGACGGCGCTCAGGCTGAAGATGCGCTTCTCGCCGGCGGTGAGCAGCTTCTTGCAGGCGAATTCCGGCGATGTGTGCAAATAGAGCGGCTGATGCTGCCCGTCGGGGCCGATCGCATCGGTGGCGAAGGCCGACAGATGCGCCTCGTTGCCGGGCGAGATTTGCAGCGCCGCCGTCTCCACCTCGACGAAGTCGCGGCGGGCAAACCAGTCGCGCAGGGCCGCAGTGATGGCATTGCGCAGGATCAGCCGCGGCCGGCGGTCGGCGTGAACATCAGGCGTCCACCAGGGCGAGGCGGCGGTCATGACAGAAGGATTCGCATCGAGGACTGGCGATTGCAGCCAAGATGCGCTAGGCCGCACCGGACGGCTCCCGCAGCCGATTTGCGCCAGTCGGCGCTCCCAGGCCAGTCAACACTCTTAGGAATGAAGCCCGTGAAGGTCATCGCCAGTTCCCTACGCAGAGGCAATGTCGTCGAAAAGGACGGCAAGCTCTATGTGATCCTCTTTGCCGAAAACATCCATCCCGGCAAGGGCACGCCGGTGACCCAGCTCGACATGCGCCGCATCTCCGATGGAGTGAAGGTTTCGGAGCGCTACCGCACCACCGAGCAGGTCGAGCGCGCCTATGTCGAGGAGCGCGAGCACACCTTCCTCTACCGCGATGGCGAGGGCTTTCATTTCATGAACCCGGAGAGCTACGACCAGGTCGCGGTGTCAGAAAGCGTGGTCGGCGAGATGGCGCCTTATCTCACGGAAGGCATGGCGGTGCAGATCTCGCAGCACAACGGCATTGCCATCTCGCTGGTGCTGCCGCAGCGCGCCACTTTCGAGGTGGTCGAGACCGAGCCGGTGACCAAGGGCCAGACGGCATCCTCGTCCTACAAGCCGGCGACGCTGTCCAACGGCGTGCGCACGCTGGTACCGCCGCACATCAGCGCCGGCACCCGCGTGGTGGTCATGACGGCCGACGGCGCGTACGTGGAACGCGCGAAGGATTGAGAGGTTGGGCAATGCGCGTCCAAGATGACGCTGTCGCGATGGGCGCCCGTGATGAAATTTGGCGCCAGGCGGGCGACAGGCGTCGCGTGCTGGAAGCCGACTGGACGCGCGGCGGCTAGTAGCGGGAGCAAATCGCGTACACAGCTGCCAGATATGTGAGTGCAATCGTGACGTAGGAGACCGCGAGTTCAGCCGCGATCGAGGAGATTTGAAGCAGCGTCACCTGAAAACCCTTTGTTAACTCTAACTCGCTAATACGCCTTAATCCTGTCTCTTAACAGCCCCAACGTATATGGTGAGCGCTCGCTACGGCGCCTGATCGTCGCAAAATGCTGACGTAGAGGCGCAACCCACGATTGCCCCGTACCACGATGCGGGCCGGGAAGAGCCTTCTTCACTGGACAGTGTAGCGGGGATTCAGCCAAGGATAAGACCCGCTATCAGAACCGTAAGGATCATCGACAGCGGAACGGCAAGAAGGCAGCACGCCTCCAAAGTGTTGATTTGCCAAGAGTTCATCGGGCGCTTCCCAGTTGGATTCCTGTCTAAACGGGCAAACCGGGACGGCAGTTCCACGAAAGATCTCCGGCCTCATCCACGCCGCTCATCGTGCCGATCGGCGCCAACCCTCATTCCCGGTCATCCAGCGAGCGCGCGCCAGATGCGTCGCCCAAGCCCGGAATGCCCGTTCCGGCTCCTGGTTCGGATCAATGTGCAGAACGGTGTAGGCGACCTCACGCCAATCGGCCCCGTCCGCCGAAGCATCGAGCAGCCGGATGTAAGTCAGCATGCAGTACTCGTCATAGGCGGTCAGCACCGAAGACGTCGGCGCCACGTCTGCGAAATGAGGGTCTAGCGGTGGCTTTGGCATTGCGATCTACCAGCAATGGCGCACCGTAACAGGCCGTCGAGAAGCCCGCGCCCTTCAATTGGAGGACGCTGGCGGATCGAGGTTCGCCTCTAGCCTGATCACCCATTGGTTCGGCGTCCCGCCGTCCGTTCGCGCCCTACCCCCGCGGCCGCCGCATCAGCATCATCCCGTAATGCACCGCCAACAAATCCAGCCCGACCTTGAGCAGTTTGGACACAACGTCCCGCGGCTCGCCCGTCTGTTCGGCGAGGCTCTTCACCGTTTCGCCATGGCAGCAGACTTTTTGCACCACGCCTGACACCTCCCAATGCGAAAGCGCGCTGGTGGCGTCGGCATAGGCGCGGCCGGCCGACAGGATGCGGTCGGCAACGCCGCCGCCGATGCGGCCGCCGTCGACGCGCTCCGTCAGCGCCATCGGCTTGACACCGTCCTGTGCCGAGACGCGAAAATCCTCACGGTAGCGCATACCCGCCTCGCGCTGCTGGCGCGACAGCGAGGTGATGCCGGTCAGCGGGTCGACGTTGCGCACCCGCACGATGCCGCCGGTCGAGGTGTGGCCGTCATTGGAAACCTCAAAAATGCGCCTCGCCTCCAGCGTGCCGGTCGCCAGCCGCTTGCGGCCGAGGGCGTCGTCCTTCAGCGCGAAATCATGACCGACCTCCTTGCGGATGCGCACCTGCTCGGCCTCGCCCTTTGCCAGTTTGGGCGCCTTCGGCGCCTTGACCTTGGCGGTCTTCTTGCTCATGGACAGTCTCCTCGTTTGATTGGCTGCCTTCGCAGAACCTGGGGTCCTCGCCCCACGTAGCGGGGCGAGGAACGCAAGACCCAGTTCACGCCGCATCCGCCAGAGCCGAAGGGCGATGGTCGCAGAAGCGCGCCGCGTGATAGGCGCAGTAGCTTTTCAGCGGTCGCGTGCGCAGACCGCAGCACAGCATGTCCAGTGCCGGCCGGCTGCCGGGCGCGTCGTTCTCGGGATCTTCCTCCAGCGTCAGATCGAGCGGTGCGCGGCAGCGGTTGAACAGGCAGTCGATGAAGCGCATGGCCGCGACGTGCGGATGGCGCCCGGCGGCAACCGGGCGCGGCGCCGGCAGCTTGAAGGCCTCGCCGTCGGGCCCGTGGATCTCGCGCACGGTCTGGCGCTGCGGCAGCCAGACCGGCGGCGCCAGCCTGGCCGGCGTGCGGGCGATGCTTTGCAATTCTGTGTCGGTACAGGCGGGCATGGTGTTCTTCCATTGAAAGGGTTGCGTAGATGCCGAAGCTGCCCCTCTCCCCGTTCACAGGGAGAAGGGAGATCACCACCGGCGGCCAAGCTTCGCCTCGGCCGCCTCGCGGGTGGCGCCGGAAACCGCCCTGCCCGTGCGCCGGTCGAAGACAATGACCGTGCCATCCTCGGTGCGGATGCGCGAAAGGCCGGCGCGGCACTCGCGTAAGTTCGTGGCCGGAGCCGTGAGGGGAACGGCTCCGGCCGTTCCGGTCGCCTGCGATGACGGCAGGGCGACCGGAGCCGAGGCGCTGGCCTCGGGCTTCGTCCCGGTCGGGGAGGAGGACAGCCGGGACGGATGGAAAACGAGATGGGGCAACGAGGCTTGTGCATGGCTGCATATAAGCATAACTCAAATAGTTATGCAAGGCATTCTTTCATGGACGAAACCGATTCTTATGTTTCAGATGGCCGCCATGGCGAAAACCTCATTGTCGATCAAGGTCGGAGCGGCGATCCGCAAGGCGCGCAAGCAGCGTGGCCTGGTGATGCGCCACATTGCCGAGCACAACGACACCGATGTCGCCGCCGTCGGCAATTGGGAAACCGGCCGCAACCTGCCAAAAACCGAGAACCTTTTGAAGACCGCCGCCTTCCTGCGCGTCGACCCGGTGGCGCTCGGCAAGGGCGAGGTCGTCTTCCTCGACGACGCCGACAATGTCGCCGACGCAGAGATCGTCACCGACGCCGCCCCTTTGCCCGCCGGCCCTATGGACATCGAGCTTCTGGGTGCTGCGGTTGGCGGCGACGACGGCGACTTCACCTTCAACGGCGAGGTCGCCGGCTACGTCCAGCGCCCGCCCGGCATCGCCCATCTGCGCAAGGTGTTTGCGCTGCATGTGCTCTCCGACTCGATGGTGCCGCGCTACGAGCCCGGCGAGATGCTTTATTGCGGCGGCCGCGACGCCGTGCCAGGCGACCATGTGGTGATCGAGATGTTCCCCGAAGAAAACGAACGCAACGGTAAGGCCTTCATCAAGAAGCTTGTCAAGCGCACCGCTGCCGAGCTGGTCGTCGAGCAGTACAATCCGCCGAAGACGCTGACCTTCAACCGCTACGCGATCAAGGCCGTCTTCCGCGTCATCCCGCTCAAGGAACTGCTGGGGTATTAGGGGT
>NZ_RZSW01001020.1:0-1054 GCF_003997375.1 Mesorhizobium sp. M5C.F.Ca.IN.020.29.1.1
ATGATGCACTACCCGAGTGGGCCGCTGTTGGCGGCCGGATGGCAAGATCGTCGCGACCGGACATCGTGACGAGCTGACGCTTATTGAGAACGTCAAAATCACTCGCGTTGCGGATTTTGATGATGCCCTTGCGGGTCATCTCGTGGATGACGCGACTAATGGTCTCCCCGGTTGTCCCAAGATAGCTGGCCACGTCACGGCGACTGATAGGTACATGGATCGAGAGGCTTGCGCCGGGCGTCCATCCATCTGCACCGCTACGACGGCACAGTATCAAGAAGAAACTGGCAATTCGTTCCGGGGTCGTCTGGCAGCCAAGCAGCAGCATCCAATTGCGCGCTGCATCCAGCTCGTTCAGCGTGCTCAACATCAGCTGATGCTCAAGCTCGGGAAAGCGCTCCGTCAATCTTTCGAAGGCGCGACGCTCATAACAACACAGGGTCACATCGGATGCCGCCTCGATGGCGTAATCGGAAAGGCCGCCGAAGACTCGGCCAAAGAAATCTGACTGAAACAGCAAGCCGACGAGCTGCTGGCGCCCGTCTTCCAGCGACTTCTGCATTCGCAACACGCCGGACACGACGATGCCAACAAAGGAAGTGGCCTCCATTTCGGCCAGCACGGTTTCGCCGTTGCGATAAGTTCGGTGATGAGAAAGCTTGGCGAGTTCCTTCTGCAAGCCGACGTTGACCCTGTTGCAGAGCGAGGTTTTGCGCACGGCGCATCGATCACAGGGCGTTAGAACTCGGACAAAGGGCAAGGCTTTCACAGAAATATCCAACTCACCGTTGTGTCAAATAAGGCCGCTTAAAGCGAAGGCCGACTTGGACTGAAACTCGTTCAATTTCCTACTGTCGTCTTTGTCCTGAATCAAATTGAGATCAGGTATGTTCAGACCCGCCTCGTCAAGCAGTCGATCCGACCTGTGGCGCATGCCAACGTCGCTCGCTTTCACAAAATCCTTTCTCACGAACCGGACGCGGAATGAACCGCTGTTTAGGGAAGGCGGGAGGCGCCTTTGGCTGGGTGTAGACAATCGACAAGCATTTACCTG
>NZ_RZSW01001021.1:0-1047 GCF_003997375.1 Mesorhizobium sp. M5C.F.Ca.IN.020.29.1.1
CCTCCACCGCATGGCGCAGCGCAACGCCGTCATGCTTTTCAGGCAATAGCTTGAGGAAGGCCTCGAAATCGTCCGGGTCGAACTTTTTCGTCGGCGCGAACTGCCACAGGATCGGCCCGAGCTTGTCGCCGAGTGCGGCGACGCCCGACCCCAGGAAGCGCGTCATCGACTCGCCGGCCTCGCCGAGCACGCGTCGGTTGGTGACGAAGCGGTTGCCTTTCAGCGAATAGACGAAGCCATCCGGCGCTTCGTTAGCCCATTTGACGAAGGTCGGCTCCTTGAAACTCGAATAATAGGTGCCGTTGACCTCGATGCTCGGCACCTGCCGGGTTGCGTAGTGCAGTTGCTTCGCCTTGGACAGTTTGTCCGGATAGAAGGACGTGTCCCATGGCTCGAAGGTCCAGCCGCCCATGCCGGCGCGAATTGTTCCTGATTGAGTCACTGTCGTCCTCCTGTTTGCTGCAAAGGATCAGGCGATCGCCGTTGTCTGGGCGGCTTTAGCCATGTCGACGATCGTCCATCCTGGCCGGTACGGATTGGGCCGGCGACCCGTTTCGTGAAAGCCACAGGCTTTGTAAAGCGCGATGTTCCGCTCCATCTTCGCGTTGGTCTAGAGCCGCACCTCGGGCAGATGCCATAGGCGCGTCTGTTCGTCCGCCCATCTGAGTAGGGCGATGCCGAAACCTTTGCCCTGGAAGGCAGGGCCGACGGCCACGGAGAAGATCATTGTGTGGTCCGGGTGCCGCTCGATGACAATCTGTCCGGCCGGCTCGCCGCTGCTTTCCAGCAGCCAGACTTCGCCGCGTCCGATCCGCGGCGCATAGTCTTCGGTGACCGGGATCGGCCGCGCGCCGAACAAGGCTGTGTAGGGCGCGTAGGCGGCGTCGGTCAGCTGGGCGACAGCGTCAAAATCACCGGCAAGCGCTCTTCTGATCTTCATTTGAAGGTTCTTCCAGACGCCAGCCAGTCCTCATTCACTCCGCCGCTTCGCGCTTGCCTCCGGGCCGCCGCTCCAGCAGTTCCCGCAGGAACTGGCCGGTGTAGCTG
>NZ_RZSW01001022.1:0-1047 GCF_003997375.1 Mesorhizobium sp. M5C.F.Ca.IN.020.29.1.1
GCTGAATTGTAGTGGTTGGTTCACGTGCCATTCGCCGCCATTTTCGGGGCCGAGCCGGACAAATAGGTCTCGCGTGCGCAACTGCGGATCTCCTGCGACGTCCTTGAGCTCATGCACATGCCCCCACGGAATTTCCATAGCATCGAAAAGACCTGCCCACACTTCCAGCGTTTGCTTTGCGATCGCAGCGGCAAGTTGCGCGCGATAGTCAGCAGCATGTTGCACGCGGTCCTGATGATTTGCGGAGGTCAAATGTGCCAGACCAGTACTTTGGCACAGAGCCTGCCAGTAGTGATCCTCGTTAGCGATGCTCAGCGTGATCATCTTGTTGTCCGCGCAAGTGAATGTTCCATAGGCCGGTTCTTCCTCGTATACCTCTGCCATTGGTCTTCCGTTTAAAGTCGCATAGTGATACGCGGTCATCCATGATACCAGGCTATCGGTCATAGCAAGATCAATGTAGCAGCCGTGCCCGGTTCGTTCCCGCGCCAGCAAAGCCGAAACCACACCAAATGCCGCCAGTGTACCCGAGGCGAGATCGGCCACGGGCAGTTGAAACGGTTTCTCCAAGCGTCCACTCCGAGGCTGCTGAAATAGAACCCCGGCTAAGCCTTGGCAGGAGAGGTCGTGAACCGGACGCCTGCGGTAAGGCCCATTTTGACCGAAGCCGGTCAACGAGAGATATATCAGACGGCGATTCATTGGACGGAGCTGTGCGTAACTCAACCCCAGGTTTTTCATCACATCGGGCCTGTACCCTTCGATTAGCACGTCCGCAGTTTTGCTCAAGTCGAATAGGGATTCCCGACCGGCCGCTGACTTGAGATCAAGTACAATGCTTCGCTTGTTGCGGCTCAGGGAGGAAAAGAGGCTTTTGAGCTTGCGAGCGGGATCACCGCCGTTGGGCCTCTCGATCAGAGTGACATCTGCGCCTAGGTCTGCCAGTAGCAGGGTTGCATATGGACCAGGATACTGTTCTGCGAGACTTAGCACGCTCACTCCTTCAAGTGGTGATCCGATCACGCGAAGCTCCATTTAATAATGTTG
>NZ_RZSW01001023.1:0-1041 GCF_003997375.1 Mesorhizobium sp. M5C.F.Ca.IN.020.29.1.1
ACGCTGACTTCTGGAGGCGGCGAGATCGAGCACCTCCTTGAGGATCTCGACCTCCATGGTCTTGCGATCAAGCATGCGCTCCAGACGTTTCTCGGAGCTCCCGCACACGGGCTGCGCCAACCCGCCAACCACATCGTCATCGGCCTGAACCGCTTCGCGCCGCCTCCGAATATGCGAATATGCGCCGCTTCCAGGCAAAGAGCTGGCTGGGCGAAATGCCCGCCCGGCGTGCCACATAGGACACCGACATGCCGTGCTGCATGGACTCCTCGACGAGGCGGACCTTCTCGGCTGTCATCCAGCGCCCAACGCTGCACCGAGGTGATCACTTCAACACGCGGCGGATGGGAGAACGGATCGGAAGTCATAGTCATAGTCATAATCATAGGCAATGCCTATGCGTTATCGGCTATGCTGCCTGTCCGGTCAAAAGCAAGCGTCACGAGCACCGCACGGCAGGATTCAGGTGCGCGCCGCTTTGACTCTTTGACTCGCCTGGGCATGAAGTACGAGCGGATGGCAACGGCCGCCTTTGCAACGGCGGCGACGCCCGCGTCGTCAAGACGGGAGTTCACCCCCGTTGTGTCCCGGATCGGGGCTATGATGTCGCCGGTTGCGGCATGACCGTGGAGAACGGGGCGCCAGAGGAGCGTAAACTCTGAAATCATCATATGTCGAAGCCCTCAAAGGCCTCCAACATCGTCTCTTACATCTATGCGCGAAAGGTGCCACCGGAACAGCGCATACGGAATACATTCCCTGCTGCATAAGCATTCCCGGCCACGACTGTCTGGCCTGTCTGGCCGTAACGGGCGAGGTTGTCGCCCCTGTTCCACCGGGTTTCACGCTGCCGGCCGAGTTCGACGGCAATCGTCTTCCACAACAGGGCAATCGTTTACGCCGTGCTGTTCAAGACCACAGTCGAGACGGCGTGCACGATTGCTGCCGATCCCAGACATCTCGCACGGAGATCGGTCTTCGTTGTAGTGATGCGGGGACAGCCTCGACCTGTTATCCAGCGTCTTCGGCACTGTGATGACA
>NZ_RZSW01001024.1:0-1018 GCF_003997375.1 Mesorhizobium sp. M5C.F.Ca.IN.020.29.1.1
AAAGACGCCGCCGGACTGCTCCATCTCCCAGCCGCCGGGCGTCGCCGAAACCGCGACGGAAAGCGGGCGCATGGCGTCCCATTCCTCGAAGCGCAGCGGCCTGTTGTCCATGCAGGACGGCAGACGGAAACCGTATTCGGCCAGCGTCGCCTTGCGGCGGAAGTCGCCGCGATACATGCCGCCGATCTGCGGCACGGTGACATGGCTTTCGTCGATGAAAACCAGCGCATTGTCGGGGATGTATTCGAACAGGGTCGGCGGCGGATCGCCGGGCTGGCGGCCGGTGAGATAGCGCGAATAGTTCTCGATGCCGGCACAGGAGCCGGTAGCTTCCAGCATCTCGAGGTCGAAGCGGGTGCGCTGCTCCAGCCGCTGCGCCTCAAGCAGGCGGCCGGCCCGTTCGAGTTCGACCAGCCGGTGCTTGAGCTCTTCCTTGATCGACTTGATGGCCTGGTTCAACGTCGGGCGCGGCGTGACATAGTGCGAATTGGCGTAGATCTTGACGCTCTTCAACTCGCCGGTCCTCTGGCCGGTCAGCGGGTCGAACTCGGTGATCGCCTCGATCTCGTCGCCGAACAGCGAGATGCGCCAGGCGCGGTCCTCAAGGTGGGCCGGAAAGATCTCGATCGTGTCGCCGCGCACGCGGAACGAGCCGCGCACGAAATTGATATCCTGGCGCTTGTACTGCTGGGCGACGAGGTCGGCGAGCAGTGCGCGCTGGTCGAGCCGGTCGCCGATCTGCATCTGGAAGGTCATCGCCGTGTATGTCTCGACCGAGCCGATACCGTAGATGCAGGACACCGAGGCGACGATGATGACATCGTCGCGCTCCAGCAGCGAGCGCGTCGCCGAGTGGCGCATGCGGTCGATCTGCTCGTTGATCGAGGATTCCTTCTCGATGAAGGTATCCGTGCGCGGGACGTAAGCTTCCGGCTGGTAGTAGTCGTAGTAGGAGACGAAGTACTCGACGGCGTTTTCCGGGAAGAATTTCTTGAACTCGGAATAGAGCTGCGCAGCC
>NZ_RZSW01001025.1:0-1013 GCF_003997375.1 Mesorhizobium sp. M5C.F.Ca.IN.020.29.1.1
ATCTGACATAGATGAATTTTTGACGATTCTTCTGCCTAATTGGCGGTTGCGTCATTTGGCATCGCGAATCCAACGCTGCATGCTAAAAGGGCTTCAAGGCAGGATCGCAGGGAGGCCCGTATGGAAGGCGAAAACAAAAAAGCAGCCCGGTCGGACCTCGACGAAGCCGCACTTTATTTCCACAAGCATCCACGGCCTGGAAAGCTTGAAATCCAGGCAACAAAGCCGCTCGGCAACCAGCGCGACCTGGCGCTTGCCTATTCGCCCGGCGTCGCGGCGCCTTGTCTGGAAATCCGCGACAATCCGGCGGCGGCCGCCGACTACACGGCGCGCGCCAATCTGGTTGGCGTCGTCTCCAATGGTTCGGCGGTGCTCGGCCTGGGCAATATCGGCCCACTGGCCTCCAAGCCGGTGATGGAAGGCAAGGCGGTGCTGTTCAAGAAATTTGCCGGCATCGATGTCTTCGACATCGAGATCGACGCGCCTGACATCGAGCGGATGGTCGATACCATCTCGGCGCTGGAGCCGACCTTCGGCGGCATCAACCTCGAGGACATCAAGGCGCCCGAATGTTTTGAGGTCGAGGAACGGCTGAAGGCCCGCATGGCCATACCGGTCTTCCACGACGACCAGCACGGCACCGCGATCATCGTCGCCGCAGCCGTGCTCAACGGGCTGGAATTCGCCGGCAAGACGATCTCCGACATCAAGATCGTCACCTCCGGCGCCGGGGCAGCGGCCCTTGCCTGCCTCAACTTGCTGGTTTTGCTGGGCGCGCGCATCGAAAACATCTGGGTCACCGACCGTTTCGGCGTCGCCTACAAGGGCCGCGTCGATGAGATGGACCGCTGGAAGGACCCTTATGTGAAGGACACCGAGGCGCGCACGCTGGCCGATGTGCTGCCGGGCGCCGACGTGTTCCTGGGGCTTTCGGCCGCCGGCGTGCTGAAACCGGAATTGCTCCAGCATATGGCGCCAAAACCGCTGATCCTGGCGCTGGCCAACCCCAATCC
>NZ_RZSW01001026.1:0-1010 GCF_003997375.1 Mesorhizobium sp. M5C.F.Ca.IN.020.29.1.1
GGTTTGCCGCCGCGTTTCGGCCTTGCCAGCTCTTCCTGGACCGGATCGGCATAGAGCTCAGAAAAATCGAGATCGCGCCGTACAAAAACGATCACCGACGTCCCCTGATCGACATAGATCGTCGGCGGGATGTTGCGCGAATCCCCGAAGGCTCCCTTGGCCAATTCGGTCATTGTGCTTGCGGAGCGTTCGATCGCGATCTGACGGGCTTCCTCTTCTGTCCGCTCCGGATCGATCGTGATCGTCGTCACCTCGCCAGTGATAGGATCGACGCGAGTTATGGTCTCTTGGCGCCGGCCGCCGCTCGGGTCGGCGAGCCCCGAAAGGTATTCCGTCGCACCGCCAACGATCGACAGCACAATCGCCGAGCCGAAGCGCTCCAGCCAATGCCGATCGACCCGACCGGCCATGCCGCCACGGCCGAGGCTGTCAGCGCCAGGCGAACCGATGTTGACCGACACGCCGTCGGACCGGATCATCCGGTTCCAGACGATGAAGACGCGCGTTTGGCCGCGAGCAATGCCGGACTTGTATTCGCCGGTCAGTCGGGATCCTTTCGGGATCAACACGCGGCGGCCGTCAAGCGAATAGACATCCTCGCGAACAACCGCACGGACCATGCCGGGCAGGTCCGTGTTGATGGCCGTTTCAAGAAACCCGCGGATCATGGTGCCCTCTGCGATCAGGGCATCCGTGCGGTAGTTCTTCGTCGCCGTCGCCTGAGCGTTCCGACTGACCTCGGCCTGGGCGAGGAACGCCTTGTTGGGGTCCAGGTCTGCCCCAGGAACAGGAACGGGCTGCCCGTCGCCCGCAATGGCCGGCGCCGCTTCGCCGGCCGGGGCGTCCTGGTCCCCGTCGGTGACGATCTGGTTCGAGCGAAGCCGCTCCCACAGCTCCTTTTCTTCCTGCTCTTTGCGCTTGCGTTCCTCCTCCGCCAATCGCGCTTCCTCTTCCCGGCGGCGGGCCTCTTCCTCGGCAAGCCGACGGGCCTCGGCCTCGCGCATTTGCTG
>NZ_RZSW01001027.1:0-1008 GCF_003997375.1 Mesorhizobium sp. M5C.F.Ca.IN.020.29.1.1
CGTCTGGGTCGCCTACCTCGTCCTGTTCCTCGGCACCATCCTGAAACGCAAGGAACCGCATATCTACGTCGCCAACTGGTTCTATCTGTCCTTCATCGTGACCATCGCGATGCTGCACCTGATCAACAACCTATCGATGCCGGCGTCTCTCCTGGGTTCCAAGAGCTACTCCGCCTTCTCCGGCGTCCAGGACGCCTTGACGCAATGGTGGTACGGGCACAATGCCGTCGGCTTTTTCCTGACAGCCGGCTTTCTTGGCATGATGTATTATTTCGTTCCCAAGCAGGCAAACCGGCCAGTCTATTCCTACCGGCTGTCGATCATCCACTTCTGGGCGATCATCTTTCTCTACATCTGGGCCGGGCCCCATCACCTGCACTACACCGCCCTGCCCGACTGGGCGCAAACGCTCGGCATGGTGTTCTCGATAATGCTGTGGATGCCTTCATGGGGCGGCATGATCAACGGCCTGATGACGCTGTCCGGCGCTTGGGACAAGCTCCGCACCGACCCGATCATCCGCATGATGGTTATGGCCATCGCCTTCTACGGCATGTCGACCTTCGAAGGCCCGATGATGTCGATCAAAGCCGTCAATTCGCTGTCGCACTACACCGATTGGACCATCGGGCATGTCCATTCGGGCGCGCTCGGCTGGGTAGGCATGATCTCGTTCGGCGCGATCTACTACATGGTGCCGAAGCTGTGGAACCGTGAACGGCTCTATTCGCTGCGGCTCGTTACCTGGCACTTCTGGCTGGCGACCCTGGGGATCGTCGTCTACGCCGCGGTGATGTGGGTTTCCGGCATCATGCAGGGCCTGATGTGGCGCGAGTACGACGAGCAGGGCTTCCTGGTCTACTCGTTCGCCGAGACCGTGGCCGCCATGCATCCCTACTATGTCATGCGCGCCGTGGGTGGCGCGATGTATCTCGCCGGTGCTGTCATCATGACCTGGAACATCACCATGACCATCCTCGGCTACCAACGCGAGGAGGAGTCTATGCC
>NZ_RZSW01001028.1:0-1002 GCF_003997375.1 Mesorhizobium sp. M5C.F.Ca.IN.020.29.1.1
ACTTTATCGATAGCGATGACATCGAGTCAGACTTGCTGGAATGGATCGTGCGGAAGTAGGCCTCCAAATCAGACGGACGATACCTCCGCCATCAACGCGACAAAACCGCCGGGCTTGGCCATCAATTCGCAATGAGGGTTAGAGATCGAGGCAAACGGTGCCTTGCGGCCGGCTGCAGCAAGCCAGCACGTAACCAGCCGCCTTCTCTTGAAGGCTGAGTCCTCCAAGGTCGTCGATCACGACGTCACCTGAGAGCTTGACCGTCCGACAGGTTCCGCAAATGCCCTGCTGGCATGCGGTAGGGATGTAGAGGCCGCTATTGCGCGCCGCATCGAGCAAAGTCTCTCCAGGCGCACACAGGTGCTCCACGCCAGACCGGGCGAAACGGACACAAGTTGGGCCAGCGGCAGCCGATTGAGGAGGCATGGAATTGCCCACGGCGCCGCCGAAACTTTCCTCGTGGTACTGCGAGGGTGCGATGCCGATCTCCGCGACACAGGCCCGAACCGTCTGCATAAACGGCTCGGGGCCGCAAACGTAAGACGTGCGCTGGTGAAGGTCGGGAGCCAGCCGCAAGAGCATGGGGCCGTCGATCCGACCCATAGGGCCCTGCCACGCCGAACCTTCCTGAGTGCAGATGAAGCTTACATCGACATTGGAGAATCGCGCGGCGAGCGCCTCCAACTCGGAGCGGAAAGCGATGTCGTTCGCCGTCCGAGCGCAATGAATGAAACGGATGTCATGACCAGATGCCCGGTCGGTTAGCGCCCGCAGCATCGACATAACGGGAGTGATGCCGCTGCCGCCCGAAAGGAAAAGCGGCTTCTCGGATGGCAGATCGTCGAAGTTGAAGCGCCCGACCGGCCCTTCGATTTCAATGTCGTGGCCCGGCCGGAGATTGTCGTGAAGCCAGTTGGAAACAAGCCCGCCCTTCACACGCTTCACCGTGATCTGCAGGTCGAGCGGTCGAGTCGGCGGAGACGACACCGAGTACGATCTTGT
>NZ_RZSW01001029.1:0-1001 GCF_003997375.1 Mesorhizobium sp. M5C.F.Ca.IN.020.29.1.1
GGGCGGCGCGCAGCGTGAAGCCCATGCCCAGCCCGCCGATCAGGATTTTCGACTGCCGCCGGCCGGCAATCCTTTGGCAGGACAGCCTGGCCAGCGCTTCCTCGGAGCCGCTGAGGCGGCTGTTCATCAACTCGTTCGAGCCGAGCATGATCGAGAATTCGGCGCCGCGTTGTTTCAGGCGAAGCTCGTGGTCGCCGGCAGGCGTATTCGCGCTATCGAGCTGGTCCCATGGGATCATGCTCGAGACCCTGTGAGCAAGATCTTTTCCGAAAACCGGCGCCCACTCTCAGGGATCATGGTCTATGCCGCCAGTGCCGGCTGGCTCCAGCGGGCGGCAAGCAGCCGGTAGGGGATCAGCGCCACCACGGCGATGATCAGCTTCACGCCAAGGTCGCCGAGCGCCCATGACACCCAGCGCATGGTCTCGACCGGCAGCACGCCCATCAGCGGCGCGGTTTCAAGCGCGAAGCCATCGTTGGGGCCAGCGAAGGCGAACGCCGCTGAAAAGGCGACGGTGAAGAACATGGCGGTGTCGAACACCGAGCCGACCAGCGTGCCGACGATCGGCGCCCGCCACCAGCTCTGCCGGCGCAGCCAATTGAACACGGTCACGTCGAGCAGTTGCGCGATCAGGAACGCGGTGCCGGAAGCCGCCGCAATGCGCACCAGCCGGTCGGCGGCCGTTTCGAACTCGATCAGACCGTAGCGGAACAGCAAGGGCGGGATGACGACCGAGCAGATCACCGCCGCCGTGAAGCCGACAAACACGATCCGGCGCGCCACGGCCGGGCCGTAGCGGCGGTTGGCAAGGTCGGTGACCAGGAAGGAGAAGGGATAGGTGAAGGCGCCCCAGGTCAGAATGTCGGCCAGCGACAAGCCGCCGATCGCACCTTGCAGCGGGAACTGCACAAGGATGTTCGACGTCACCACGACAAGCGCCATGGCCGCAACAAAGGGCAGGTATCGGGAAAAAAAACTCATTTTTTTATCCTGGGTAATGG
>NZ_RZSW01000102.1:0-14437 GCF_003997375.1 Mesorhizobium sp. M5C.F.Ca.IN.020.29.1.1
ACAGGATCGACACTCTGCGACAGCTTGGCCATCTCGCGCTTGTTGAGCAGGAGTTTGCGGCGCCGGCGCGGCTCGTGGTTGAAGCGGTTGGCTTGCAGATATTCCGGCAGATAGGAGTTGATCAGCCAGATCTCACCGCCCTCGACCGAGGCGTAAGAGTCCTGGATGTTGGCCTGGCCCTGGCGCAGCGATTTCACCTCGGTGCCGGTCAGCACCAGGCCGGCCTCGATCGTGTCGAGCACCTCATAGGAAAACCGCGCCTTGCGGTTTTCCGCAACGGTCTTGTTGTTGGGATCGGCTTTTCTGACTTGATTCATGATGCGGAGAGGTGGCGCCTCATCCCTAATTAATCAAGCCGGCGTGCTTCATGGCCGCATCGATCTTCTCGGCGGTCGACTGCTCGACGGTGACCAGCGGTGAACGCAGCACGTTCTCGACCTTGCCGAGCTTCGACAGCGCATATTTCGCGCCGGACACGCCGGGTTCCAGGAAAATCGCCTTGTGCAGCGGCAGCAACCGGTCCTGCAAGTCCAGCGCCTTGGCGTTCTCACCGGAAAGCGTCGCCTCCTGGAATTCGGCGCACAGCCGCGGCGCGACATTCGCCGTCACCGAGATGCAGCCGACGCCGCCATGGGCGTTGAAGCCGAGCGCCGAGGCATCCTCGCCGGAAAGCTGGATGAAATCCTTGCCGCAGGTCGCGCGCTGCTCGGAAACCCGCTCGACCTTGCCGGTGGCATCCTTGACGCCGATGATGTTCCTGAAGTCACGCACCAGCTCGCCCATCGTTTCGGGCGTCATGTCGATCACCGAGCGCGGCGGAATGTTGTAGATGATGATCGGCAGGCTGGTCGCTTTGGCGACGGCGGCGAAATGCGCATAGAGACCGCGCTGCGTCGGCTTGTTGTAGTAAGGCGTGACGACGAGTGCAGCGTCGGCGCCCGCCTTCTCGGCATATTGCACCAGGCCAACCGCCTCCTCGGTGTTGTTGGAGCCGGCACCGGCGACGACCGGAGCGCGGCCCTTGGCGACCTCGATGCACACTTTGACTACGTGGCGGTGCTCGTCATGCGACAGCGTCGGCGACTCGCCGGTGGTGCCGACCGGAACCAGACCGCTCGTGCCTTCGGCGATCTGCCAGGCAACGAGAGCGCGAAAGGCTTTCTCGTCGAAACGGCCGCTCTTTTCGAACGGTGTCACGAGCGCGGTAAGCGAGCCTCTCAGCATGTCGTCCAACTCCCTGGGACTAGCGCATGACCCCGAAAATCGGAGTCGATTTTCGCGGGGGATCATGCGCCAAATTTAAAGTGCTACAGCGTCCTTTGCGCGTCTGAGACGACGCACGGCGCTGTAGGTGTTTTGTCGTGCGCGCCTTCTAGCCGAAAGCGAAGCGGCGCACCATAGTCTCGACACTGTTGCGCGGCAAGCATGGTGGTAATGCCAGCAAGCGCAATTTGAAAGGCCTCGATAGCGTTGTTTACGGGCTCTTCATCACAGCCAACTAGGCTTCGGTTGACCTGTGCCTGTTGGTAATGTGTAGACAGGAAATGATGAAGCCATGCCGACCAGGCAGCCTCATTTTTTTGCGCTGCTTGGCGCAATTCTCCTGCTGACGCCGAGCCTTGTGGCCGCGGGCAAGATCGATGTGCAGGTCACGTCGGCCATACCGATACCAAACCTGCAGGATAGGGGTCTGCACGATACGGGATCTCCATCCGTCAGTGTCGCCAGGCTGAAAAGCGGCCTCGATGCGCTGGCGGCAAACGACATTGCCGGTGCGCTTCAAGCGCGCGAAACCCTGCCGGTCAATTCGCTCGACCGGCACATCCTTGCCTGGGCGATCGCACTCTACGGCGGCGACAAGGTGCCAAGCGGCGACATCGCCGATGCTGCGAAAATGCTGCCGAACTGGCCGGGCTTGATCGCCTTGCGCAAGAACAGCGAGCGTGCGCTCTATCGCGAAAATCCCGCGCCTGAGACCGTGGTGAAGGCTTTCGGCGGCAGCCAGCCACAAACAGTCGAGGGCGTGGTGATCCTCGCCCGCTCCTATGTGTCGCAGGGCAACGTCGAGGCAGCGCGCTCGGTGCTGTCGCCTTTCTGGCGCACTGAGAAACTGGAAGCCAAGGACGAAGCGGCGATCATCTGGGAATTCGGCAAGCTCATCGCCGCCGCCGACCACAGCTTTCGCATGGAGCGCATGTTCTATGCCGACCGGGTCAATTCCGCGCTGCGCGTCGCCGGCCTTGCCGGCGCCCAACAGCTGGCCGATGCCTGGGCAGCGGCGGACAGGGGCGACAAGAAAGCGGCCAAACTGCTGAAGGCGGTGCCCGCTGCGCAGCGTTCGGCCGGCTATTTCTTCGCGCAAGCCCAATCTCTACGCAAGCAGCAGAAGTTTTCCGACGCCGCCGCAGTGATGATGAAGGCGCCGAGCGACCGCAGCGCACTGATCGATCCGGATGCCTGGTGGGCCGAGCGCCGGGTGCTGTCGCGCGAACTGGTCGACCAGGGCGACATGAAGACCGCCTACAAAATAGTCTCAGCACACGCCGCCGAAAGTGCTGCCAACGCGGCGGATGCGGAGTTTCATGCCGGCTGGTACGCGCTGCGCGGCCTCAACGAGCCCAACACCGCTGCCAGGCATTTCGCGCGGATCGCCGATCTCGCCCAGGGGCCGATCTCGCTGTCGCGCGCCTATTACTGGCTCGGCCGTGCGGCCGAAGCCGGCGGTCCCGGCAGTGCGAAGGATAATTTCACCCGTGCCGCTGGTTACGGCACGACCTTCTACGGCCAGCTCGCCGGCGAGCGCGTCGGCCGGCTGGTCCTCAACATCGCCCATCCGCAGCCGAGCGCCGCCGATCAGCGGAATTTCGCCAATCGCGAGGCGGTCAGCGCCATCAAGCGGCTGCAGGAGGCGGGCTATGAGCGCTACGCCGACACGCTTTACCGCGACCTCGCCGGGCAGTTGACCAGTCCCGGAGAGCTGGCGTTGCTCGCCGCTATGGCGGAAAAGCAGGGCAACCATTTCCTGGCGCTGAAAATCGGCAAGATCGCCGGCGCGCGCGGCATCGATGTCGGCGCGCTGTCGCACCCGCTCGGCGTCATTCCCGCCACCGCCAACATTTCCGGCTCCGGCAAGGCGCTGGCCTATGCGATCGCTCGCCAGGAAAGCGAATTCAATATCGGCGCCGTCTCCAGCGCCGGCGCGCGCGGGCTGCTGCAGCTGATGCCGGGGACCGCCAGGCAATTGGCGAAGAAGGCCGGGATGACGTTCTCGCAGGCGCGGCTGACCACCGACGCCGGCTACAATGCGACGCTGGGCGCCGCCTTCCTCGGCGAGCAGCTCGGCCGCTTCGACGGTTCCTATGTACTGACCTTCGCCGGCTACAATGCCGGCCCCAACCGCGCCGCCCAGTGGGTGGCCAGATTTGGCGATCCGCGCGGCAAGGACATCGACTCAGTAGTCGACTGGATCGAGCGGATTCCTTATACGGAAACAAGAAGTTACGTCCAGCGCGTGATGGAGAATTACGAAGTCTACAAGATGCGCATTTCCGGCAAGTACGATATCGTTGGAGATTTGGTGAACGGGCGGAGTTGAAGAGCGTCGACGGCGTTCGAGATTGGCGAATGCGTCGATGACGGCCAATCTCCCTCACGAGGGGGAGATCGGCAGTTCCGCCGGTCCGCCTTCCCGATTTGACCGCACCTTCCCTCGCCTGTAGCAGTCGGAGACTATCCGGCAGCAGCGAGGAACCACGTTTAGATGCCCAGCGACCAGGGTTTTTCCGATTTCTTCTACGCCTCGCCGGACGGGCTGCAACTTCACGCCCGTGTCTACGGCGAAGCGAATTCCGAACACTGGCCGGTCGTCTGCCTGCCTGGCCTGACCCGCAATTGCCGCGATTTTCATGAGCTGGCGCTGCACCTGTCGCGACGGGCGGAAGGTTCGCGAAAAATTGTCGCTTTCGACTACCGCGGGCGCGGGCAATCCGCCTACGACCCCGATATCGGCCATTACAATATCGGCGTTGAAGCCGGTGATATCCTCGCCGGGTTGGCGGCGCTGAGCATCGAGGCGGCGGCGTTCATCGGAACGTCGCGTGGGGGGCTGATCATCCATGTGCTCGGCACGATGCGGCCGGCCGTCCTTAAAGCCGTCGTCCTCAACGACATCGGCCCAGTGGTCGAGGCTAGTGGTTTCGCCTATATCCGCTCCTATCTCGAGCAGACACCAAAGCCGAAAACCCATGCCGAGGCGATCGGCGCCCAGTGCGGCGCGCATAGCAGCGACTTTCCAGCTCTGACCGAGGCGGATTGGGAGCGGATGGTATCGGCCCTCTACCGAGAGACGGATGAGGGGTTGGTGCCGGATTTCGACCCGAAGCTGGTCGATACGCTGGCGGGTCTCGACCTTACTCAGCCACTGGCAGATCTGTGGCCGCAGTTCGAGGCGTTGGCGGCCATACCCTTGCTCGCCATCCGCGGCGCCAATTCGAAGCTGCTTTCCGCCGAGACGCTCGAACAGATGCGAAAGCGTCACCCTTGTGTCGAGACGATTACGGTCGAGGGCCAGGGCCATGCGCCTTTCCTCGAGACCGGCGGCCTGCCCGGCGCCATCGCCAATTTTCTTGATAGGGCCGAGCAACGCATCGGTTCGAGCTAATGCTCGAGAACTGAGGAATTTATTTGAGGCAGTGCCGCAGCGCATCCTGCTTTCGCGGAAAGGGGGGACTTATCCTGCGAAGCGCCCAGCGCGAAGCAGGATGGCGGAGAGGATGTCCGTCTCCGCCTAATCCAAGGGGGTCTAAGGGTGTCTCAGTTATCCACTGAAATCCTTATGTCACAAGGGATTGAGTTCCGACAGCGTCCAAAGGGGTCTTGCTAAGTCCCGGCATAAGTTGTACGTAAGCTTGTTCGCAGGGAGAGTTCGAATGCAAATCAACCGCCTCACCGTCGCCGGGGTCAATGCCCAGAACAAGCCGGGGCTGTATGCCGATGGGCTCGGCCTTTATCTCCAGGTTGCCAAGGGCGGTTCGAAATCCTGGATCTTTCGCTACATGCTTGCCGGCAAGCCGCGCAAGATGGGCCTGGGTTCGGTGCATACCGTGCCGCTCAAGCTGGCACGAGATCGCGCCGCAGAGCAGCGCCTCAAGCTCCTCGATGCAGACGACCCAATTGAAAAACGCAAGGCCGAACGGGTGGAGAAGCTGGCGGCATCGGCAACCGTCCTGACCTTTAAGCAGGCGGCGGAAGCCTATATCAAGTCGCATCGCTCGGGCTGGAGCAACATCAAGCACGCCGCACAATGGACCGCCACGCTGGAAACCTACGTCTATCCCGTGTTCGGCGACCTTGCCGTCTCCCGTGTCGATGTCGGTCTGGTCATGAAGGCGCTCGATCAGATCTGGACGACGAAGCCAGAGACCGCCACGAGGGTCAGGGGACGTGTCGAAAGCATTCTTGATTGGGCGACAGCGCGGGGCTACCGGCAAGGCGACAACCCGGCCCGGTGGCGCGGGCATCTGGACAAGCTGCTGCCTGCCCGTAGCAAGGTAGCCAAGGTCAAGCACCATGCCGCACTTCCCTATGTCGAGATCGGCGCCTTCGTCGGCGACGTGCGAAAGATGGAAGGTATCAGCCCGAAAGCGCTGGAGTTTGCCATCCTGACAGCCACCAGGACGGGCGAGGCGGTGGGCGCCCGCTGGAGCGAGATCGATACTGAAAACGCTCTGTGGACCATCCCTGCCGGCCGCATGAAGGGCAAGAAGGAACACCGTGTTCCGCTCTCCGATCGGGCACTTGAAATCCTCGCCAGTTTGCCTCGGGAAAAAGATTCCGATTACGTGTTCATTGGCGAGAAGAAAGGCCAGCCCCTTTCCAACATGGCGCTGTTGATGACGCTGCGCCGCATGGAACGAACCGATCTGACGACCCACGGCTTTCGCAGCACCTTCCGCGACTGGGCGGCAGAGCAGACGGCATATCCAAACGAAATGCTCGAAATGGCGCTGGCGCACACGGTCAGCGACAAGACGGAAGCCGCCTATCGCCGAGGCGACATGATGGAGAAGCGCCGCCGGCTGATGAGCGATTGGGCAGACTACTGTGCAAGCAAAAAGCCGTCCGCATCGAACGTCACACCGATCAGGGCAGCCGCCAATGGATAAGGGGGCAGCGCTGAAAAAGATGCACGAGCGTCTGGTGGACCTCTGCAATGATCTGATTGGGCTGCAGGGATTGTGCGCGGTTCGGGGGTATGAGGAAGAACTGGGCCGTGAAAGGGCCTCTGCCGCTCTCAACGCGGTTATCAGCTATCTCAGGGACATTGGATTGGACGGCGCGTGGCGGGAGCCCCTTCTAGAGCTATCGGCGGCCCTGGACGATGCGAAGTATGGGCGGGCAAATCCAATCACCAAACCCGTTCCGATGCTCCCAGGCACCCCGAACAAGCTTGTGATGGATCGCGCTGATGAAGGCATGGCAGCAGCAGCCGTGGATATCCTAGTCGCTCACGGCCTGGAGAAGTCAGACGCAGCCCTAAGCATTGTCGCCAAGCGGTTGGGCTACAAGAAGGAAACGCTCCGCGCCATACGAAAGAACCTGAGAGCGCCAAAGACCAGCAAGGGGCGTCCGCCGAAGGCATCCAAAGAGGCTGTTGCCGCCTTTGACTACTGGCAAAAGGAACTCGCGCGGCGCGGGATGCCAGCCGCCGCCTTCGTTGAAGCGATGCTAGCGACGCGAGGGTTCAAGAAGGAGTAATCCACCCAATGAGTTACTCCTGAGCCTCTGTTTTCCTGTGAGTGCCAGCAAGTTCTAGCTGGCCTCAACAGGAGAACACCACCATGGTCCAAACGATCCTTCGCCGCGACGAGGTAGAGCGCGCAACCGGTCTTCCCCGGTCCACCATCTACGCCAAGATTGCCGCCGGCAACTTTCCCAAGCCGATTCAACTTTCCGCCCGCGCTGTCGGCTGGCTGGAGAGCGACATTGCTGCCTGGCAGAAGTCCCGCATTGACGCCCGTGATGGGGTGGCCGCATGACTCTGACCCCTCCCGAGCACGAGCATAGCGCTGCCATCGACGCAGCGGCTGAATGGCTATCCCAGAACCCGCGCGACCGTATAGGGCGCCCGATCATCCCCACGTTGCGGGAGCGTTTCGGCGTTACGATTGCTGAAGCTTGCGAAATATGCCGCGAGGCCAATTTGCGTCGTCAGCGTGCGGCATGAGGGCATCAAAAAAGCGAAAGCCGGCCGCGTATCTGGCGCGAACCGACTCTCAGGAAATGTCACGCTTGGCGGCTGATGACGTTTTGGAAATTAACTGTAATCCGGTTTATTTTCAAGCAAAACGATTGCAGTCCCGCTTCGCCATATCTTGGCCACTCGCTCGCGTCGTCGCCGACCATGTCTACGGGCGGGCGCCTATATGACCTCATCGGCGACGAAGTGGAAGAACGCGCATCCCAAAGCCGTATGGGCTCAGCAAGCGCTCAGGTCCGCTGTAAAGCGCGGCCTGATCATCCAGCAACCTTGCGAGGAGTGCGGCGCCCTCGATGCCGAGGCGCACCATGATTGCTATGACCGCCCCATGGATGTTCGCTGGCTCTGCCGGCTTCATCATCGCCGCGAGCACATACGGCTGAAATGCGAGGCGATCAATGGGTAAACTGGTCCGGCAGTTCCACAAGGTCGGGCCGACCGTCTGGCGATCAAGGCGCTTCCTGGCCCTGACAAACGACCAGAGGCTTCTCTGGTTCTACTTCAGCACCGGCCCGCACCAAACGAGTGCGGGTTGTTGCCTGGTGCCGCCTGCCTATGCAGTGGCCGATCTCGGCTGGACAATGGACCATTACCAACTCTGCCTCGATGCCTTGGCTACGGCTGATCTGATCTGCCACGACGAGGAAACCAACGAGATCTACGTGTGCCGCTGGTTCCAGACCTCACCTCCGACGAATGGCAAGCACGCCGCCGGCATTGCCAGCCACATCTACAAGCTGGACAGCGACAGAGTTCGGGAAAAAGTCGAGGCCGAATTTGATGAAACGGAATGGGGAGCCCAGTTCATGACCTCGCCATCCATAGCCTCTCGATAGCCTATGCAAAGGGTATCGATACAACAGAAGCAGAAGCAGAAGCAGATCAGATCCAAAAGCAGAGATCAGAAGCAAAGACAGACGGGCTTTTGAGGGAAGGAAGGCAACAGACCGATCATCCCCAACGTAGCCAGCATGTTTTCTCCCTCGCCTCAGGAGTGGCAAAAAGTTTGCCACACCAGCAATGTCAGCGGAGGGTATTTCCGCCTAGACATGTTGATTTCCAAGGCGGTTTCGCGTTTTGTTCTTGCTCTACGTACAAATGTGCGTACATTCAGCACTGATTTGGAGACATCGAATTGGCCCTAGATGCAGCAGAGACGAAGCAGGCAACCCGCAGGGAACGTGGCGTGACGCGTAACGGCAAGCTGCGTCTCCCAAGCCTGGACAACCTTGACCGGCGCACGGCCGCCTATCGGGATGCAATGGACCTTATCGACCGGGTGATTGGCGAGCGCGGCGGCCGGGATCAGGTTGACGTGGTTCGGGCTGCGAGTGCAGAAACCTGGTCTGTGCTTACGACGCAGCTTCGTGCGCTTCAGGTGCAATGGTTGAATGGCGAGAGTGTGGACTGGTCGGAGTTCACGACCATTGCCAATGCACGCCGCCGTGAGGGTGAAACGCTCGGCAATCCTGAGCCGAAGGACGTGACGATAAGCCTTCGAGACCAGATGCGTGGTGCGGCCTCGTGAGCGCTTCCTCGCCCTCTCCCCTGGATTTCTTCGCTCGCCTCAACTGGATCGACGGCAGGCCGCTCCTCGACACCATGGAGCCCTACAGGCGCGAGTTCATGACGCGGGCGCTCTACACCCTCCGTGACGACGGAACCCCGCTCTACAACCTCGTGCTGTCAGGCAGGGCCAAGAAGAACAACAAGACCACTGACCTGGTGCTGGCGGGCTTCTACCGCCTGCTGATCTGGGACAGCCCGCACGGCAACGACGTGAACATCCTTGCCAATGACGAGGACCAGGCTGGCGACGATCTGAAACTTGCCAAGAAGCTGGTTGACGCCAACCCCGGAACGCTGGGCCGCGAGGTCTATTCGCTGACCAAGGGCATCAAGCGGCACGACAACCGAGGTGAGATTCGCATCCTGCCCGCCCGCGATGCTCTTGGCGCACACGGCAAGACGGCATCGCTCAACGCCTATGACGAGATCCACGGCTACAAAAACTGGGACATCTTCGAAGCCCTTGCACCGGACCCGACACGCGCCGATGCGCTGCAATGGATCACCAGCTACGACACGATCTATTCCAGCCCTGGCGTGCCGCTGTACGACATGAAGCAGCTCGGCAAGGCCGGCGGTGATCCCCGCATGCTGTTCTCGTGGTACTCGGGCGAACTCTGCACCGATGAGGCATTCGCTGATCTCCCGCAAGAGCAACGCGCTAACCCGTCGATGGAATCATGGCCGGAAGGCCCTGCATATCTCGAACAGCAGCGGCGCCGGCTTCCTACACACAAGTTCCGCCGGCTGCATCTCAATCTGCCTGGCGCGCCAAACGGGGCGTTTCTCGATGCCGACATGGTGATGCGATCGATCGTGCCGACGCTTCGCTCTATCCCGCCTGAATCCGGTGTGAAGTATCGTGCCTTTGTAGACATGAGCGGCGGCAGTTCCGACGATGCGACCCTTGCGATTGCCCATAAGGACAAGCGCGACCGGCTGATCCTCGATCTGCTCGTTTCGCAGGACGGCCCGACGCCGTTCAATCCGCAGAGGGCGGTAGAGAAGTTCGCCAGGCACATGAAGGTCTACGGCATCAGCAAGGCCATCGGCGACAACTACGCCGGCGAGACGTTCAAATACGCTTTCGAAGGGCAGCAGATTCAGCTGAAAAGCTCGCCTTTGAGCCGCACGGAGATTTATGAGGCTTTCGAGCCCTTGCTCAATGCTGGTGACATTGAACTCCTCGATGTGCCGAAGTTGCAGGAGCAGCTTTTGACGCTGATCGTCCGCGGCGCGCAGATCGACCATCAGCCCGGTGACCATGACGATTTTGCCAATGCCGCAGCCGGCGTGCTGACGCTCGATTTCGAAAAGAATGCCGGGAGGTACTCAAATTCGAAGGGACAGCAGCCGGTCGTGAATTTGGGTCACGCAAACATGAAGACGCGGCGAGACCAGCGCGCGCGGGCCACGCCAACAAACAACACACGGTCGGGCTACGGCGGCCCACCACCGTGGCGAGAGTGAAAGGAACACGCAATGGCTGACATTTCAACCCGCCGCACAGAGGCAGAGACGCGGCTTGCAGAGCTTCGGCAGATGCAGGGCATCGCTTTGCTGGACGACACGGAATTCGACCACAGCCCGTTGAACGAGGTGGAGAAAGAACTTGCCGCCCTTGATGCCGCCGAAGGCGAGGCAGTGCGCCGGCAGCGTGAGCAGGCCGCGGCAGCCGAACAGCAACGCCTCGCAAATCTGCGCGAGACGCTGGCCATCGTGGAAGAAAACCGCCTTGAGGCCGTCGACCGTGCCGAGAAGGCAGCCCGTGATCTCTGCGAAGCTCTGAAAGAAGTTCGAGCCCGTAGCGCCGATGCAACGCGGCTCCTGCGCGTCCTAGGCGTTCATCCTGCCGTGCTGCTCGATACGTATGAATCCGAGTTCCGCATGAGCTTGCGTTTTGCCGCGGCAATCAAGCCCTTGGTCGGTCTCGGCCGGCGCTTCGGGCAGATCACATTCCCCGAGGCTCGCAGCCCCTACGACAAGCCCTGGCGGGCTGAAGAACAGGCACTCGCAAACCCCGACATTTCCCGCGCTCTGAAAGGATCTTTCTGATGGCAAAGACCGCTGCACTCGATATTCCCGCATCATCGGAACGGGCCGTTCCGGAGATCGACCCGGCCCGCGTGACGCTGCAGCACTCCGGTCAGATTTGGCGGGAGTACATGGCCCGCGTCCCGGCCGATTTCGTCGCCGACGACCTCAAGAGCCCTTCGGCATGGCGCAAGGTGCAGGCGTCCCGGAATGCGCTGAAGAAGTTCGACCGTGTTTTCGTGGTCGCATTCGATGAATCCTGGATGGCTGAGGCGATCGTCGCCAGCGCCGATTCCAAGGGGGCGGTGCTGGCAAAGCCGCGCGTGACGACCATGCCGGCGCGCTATGACGCCTTGTTTCAGGACGAGCTCTATCGAGTGGCATGGAACGGCTTCGGCTACGTGGTGGAGCGCAAGGCTGATGGCCACGTGATGACCCAGGCCACGGCGAATCCTGAACTTGCGACGCGGCTGCTGGTCCAGCTTTACCCGGCGAGGGCAAGCTGATGAGCAACGAACTTACAGTTTCAGAGAATTCTGGCGCGGCCGCTGCGACTGGCCCTGCGACAGATGGCCTTGCGGGTGGTGTCGCACAGTCGGGTTTTGCCTCCTTGACTGTCGATCCTGCCCGCAAGGCAGAAATTGAGCGGATCATGAATGAGGATTTCGACCTCTACGAGCGTTCCGGCCTGAACAAGGAATATCTCGCGCTGCTCGAAGCAGAGCAGTTCGAACTAGATGCGGATTCGATGCCGGCGACGCGTCCGCTGCCGGCCGATGTGTCGCGCAACGAAATGTGCAGTTCCGAAGCCGGTCGGCGTCTTGTGATGGATTGGGAGCGGGCCGGCGGCTTCAAGGTGCATCTCGCCAATGTGCAAAAGACTGTCTCGAAAATGGTTTCAGCCATTGGGAGCAATCGTGCCCAACGGGCTTTCATGGAGCGCTTCGACCGGGACGTTCCGGAAGGCGCCCGTTATGCAATCTACGGTGACATCGCCATGGGCGATTCGATGTATGTCGCACCGGCGACGGGCGACCAGATGGCCGAGTTCGGCAAAACCCCGGCCGGGAAGGCAATGCTTTCGGAATGGGGCTCTCGGGCCGCTGAAAACGTCTCTGTGATTCGGGCGCGAGCCGCCCGCATGATCAGCCAGATGCCTGACGACGATGTTCCCGAGTTCTTGGCCTGGGTAGATGAACTGCCGGCCGAAATCGTCACCTCGATTTATCGAAACCTCACCTCGAACTAGGAGAAATATCAATGGGTAATCTTTTTGGCGGTAGCAAACCCAAACCACCAGAACCGGTTCGCATGCCGGTTCCTGACGATACTGCATCGCTTGCAGCAGCGGATCGCCAGAAGCGGCAGATCGCCCAGCGCACCGGCCGGGCTTCCACCATAATGTCCCGCAATACCCGTTCTCCCAGCGAAGCGGGAACGCAGGCCTACACCTCGACATCGCTTGGCGTGGGCACCGTCCAATGACCAGCGATCTGCTGGACGAGTTGCCTTTCATGGAAGGCTTCGACCAGGTCGTGCCTCTCGCGGCACGGCTGGCAGCATATGACGAGTTGGAGCGCGGCCCTCTTGTGGCCATCACGCCGGCAAGTGCATCGGAGGTGAAGCTGTTTGCATCCACCCCGCCGGCAGGATGCTGGTGGAAGAGTGGGGCAGTGCTGGCGCCAAAATGGTGGCGATGCTGCGCAGCCGCGCGGCCCGCATGACTGACAACATGAGCCAGGAAGACGCGGACGGTTTCTGGACGTGGTTCGACAATCTTGAACCGGCTCCCGCCGCGGCAATCTTCCGCCAGTTGGCAGGGTGACGGGATGATAGCCTTCCACGGCTCACCATGCCTGTTCGATCGCTTTGACGCGGCGAAAATCGGTGTTCCCGCACGACCGCTGTGGCCGGTCAAGCCGGGCGGCGTTGTTGGCTCCGAGGGCTGGGGAATCTATCTAACCAACGATCGGCAATACGCTGCGACGTATGCGGTTCAAAGGTGGCGATATGAGATCGCGCCCGTCTCTCAAGGCGGTGGCTACGTCTACGACGTTCAAGCGCCGGATGGGGTCTACATCGACAATGAGAGGCTTTGCTCGGAACAGCCCGAGCCTGCCCGAACCATCTTGCTGGAGGCTGTATCGCGCTTTGATGATCTTCAGCTTCGTCAAAAGGGGTGGCTCAAATACCGGATCGATAATGCGACAGGGCAGAACCACTACAGTCAGATTGGGGTGCTGCTCAGAGCCTATCGGATGGCCGGCTTGCCGCTGGAGCCGAACCTGATCGCGGCCGGACATGTAGGCTGCAAAAGACGCTGGGATGAAGAGACCACCGTTTTCACGGTTTTCGATCCCGATCACCTTCAAATTTTATCGGCATCACCTTTGCTGCCATCTCAGATGATGGAGGCCGCATGACCTACACGTTTTTCACAGAGGGTCACTGCATGGGCGGCTTCATCCCGACCGGCGCCCAACTGGAAGCAGATCCGACGCCGGAGATTCAGCCGGGTCAGTTGGTGGCTGTGGTGCTGAAAGAAACAGGGCCGATGCGGGGCCTGGCCCAATCTCTGCACGGCAATAGCTGGCTGGGCGTCGTGAAGATGTTCCTCGGCACGACCACAACCCGAGCCGGCCGCAAAGCTTACATGCTGGGCCAGCTTGAACCCCCGATCGTGCTTGCCGTGGAGGAAACCCACATGGCTGCGATGCACCGGATCGTCGGCGCCAAGGAAACCCCTTGGATGCTCGAAAACACCGAGGATCAAGACGCCAATCTAGAGGCCGCGCTCGACCTGATGTCGCCGTGGTTCTGCGGAGGCGCGACCAAGCCGATCGGCCCAAATTGGCGCCCTGTGGACATTGAAGCGATGGTTGAGACGGCAAAGCTATTGGAGAACATCGATGCATAAATTTCATTGCGGACTTATCGAAACCGCCGCCGGTCCTTCGATCGGAGCAATTGCAGACCTTGGCGACCTTTTCCTGAAGGCGCGCGACGCTGGCCTGAGCCCGGACGAGGAGGTGAGGTTCGCCGATTTGCTGAACTTTGCGACCCAGAACACGATTTTCGCGAACCTGTTCTATGTCAGGCCGACTCTCGATTTCCTATTCCTCAGTTCAATGCGGGAAGTGGCGTCGCCGGGCTACGCGTCCCGCGTGGCACGCAGCCGCAGGAAACAATACGGTCAGCGCAGCGTGTCTCCCAAGCCGCTCGATCCATTCGGGGGCTTCAAATGACCAGCATTCAGGTCGAAATCAATGACGGCCTGTCATCCTCAACGGCCATCAAAGGGCCGTGCAGCGCCGCCACAACGGCAAACATCACGCTTTCCGGGGAGCAGACCGTTGATGGCGTTGCTGTGGCCACGAGTGACCGCGTGCTGGTCAAGAATCAGACTGCGGCATCGGAGAACGGAATCTATATCGCGGACACTGGTCCATGGCGCCGGTCGAAGGATTTCAACAAAACCCGCGACATTCGCAAAGGGACAATGGTCGTTGTCGCTGGCGGTACGCTTGGGTCCGGATTGTGGCAGATCACAACGGCTGACCCGATCTCTGTCGGGAC
>NZ_RZSW01001030.1:0-1001 GCF_003997375.1 Mesorhizobium sp. M5C.F.Ca.IN.020.29.1.1
GCACTACCCCCTCGCCGATGGCGATAATGGTCATGCCGGTTACCGTCGAGGAAATCGTCGCCGGCACGACGCGTGAAATCCGCTCCCACCTGGTCGGCAGGATGCGTTCGCCGAGACGGTCGACCTGCCCGGCAAAATGCTCGCCGTCGCGATAGGCAAAGAACAGCGCGATCATCATGAACAGCAGCGCCAGCAGAAGGCCGAAGGCGCTGCCGCCGGCGGCCAGCACGCCGCGGTAGATGCTGCCGATGTTGGCGCCGCTGATCAGCTGGATCAGTTCGCCGATGCCGCCCGGATGGCCGAGATTGCGCGTCCACTGCTCGTTCAGCCAGTCGCCCACCACAGGCAGCGTGGCGATCCAGTACGGCGTCACCGCGCCTTCGCGGTTGGTCTCGATCGCCCAGCCGACCCATTCGCGGACTTCGTTGCTGGCGTAGGCGCCGGCGAGCGCGATCGGCACCACCAGGAAAGTGAGGATGAACAGGATCGCCAATGTCGCGGCGATCGTGCGGTTGCCGCCGACAGCAGCAAGCAGCCGCCGATAGAGCGGCCAGCTGGCAAAGGCGATGACGAGAGCAGCCAGCACTGGGACCAGGAAACCATGAAAGAAATAGACCCCGGCGGCAACGATCAGCACCAGGAGCCAGCGCGCCGCCGACAGCGGCGGAATGACGGCGGATCTGACCGGCGTCGACAGGCCGAACAAGCGCTGCTGCCCTTCCGGTTTCTTAATCCTGGCTTCTTTCAAATGCCCATTTCTCCCAAAGGCGTGTGTCCCCGCCTTATGTAGCGATGCTTATGTACCATGATAGTGCAGCAATCGTGACGACATTCCAAATGTTAGCATGGAGGCGCTAATCTCCCCGCTTGAGGGGGAGACGTCGCCGAAGGGCGACAGAGGGGTCGGGACGTTCAGACGCGACCTCTTATTGCGAACAGGGAAGGCTGGCGCTTCATGCGCGGGGACCCCTCTGGCCTGCCGGCCATCTCCCCCTCAAGGG
>NZ_RZSW01001031.1:0-999 GCF_003997375.1 Mesorhizobium sp. M5C.F.Ca.IN.020.29.1.1
GCCAGACGCTGACCGAGGCAGACCTTGCCCTTGCCGAAGGCGAGCTGTCGCAGCAGTTTGCGCAGATGCCGCCAGAACAGCGCCGCGCCGCAGCACTTTCGGCGGCGATCGAGATCAAGGTCATGGCTGCCCAGGCGGTCACCACCGGCCTCGACAAGGATCCCGACTTCCAGCGCCGCATGGCATTCCTGCAGCAGCGCGCCCTGCATGGCGAAATGGTAGAGAAGGATGTCATCGGCAAGGTCACGGATGCCGAAATTCGCGCCCGCTACGACCAGGAAATCGCCAACACGCCGCCGACCAACGAGGTGCATGCCCGTCACATCCTCGTGAAGACGAAGGAAGAGGCCGATACGATCATCAAGCAGCTCGACGGCGGCGCCGATTTCCAGAAACTCGCCAACGAGCACACCAGCGATCCGAGCGGCAAGACCAGCGGCGGCGATCTCGGCTGGTTCGGACCCGGCCAGATGGTGCCGGAGTTCGACAAGGCGGTCTTCGCGCTGGCGGTGGGCAAATACACCGAGCAGCCGGTGCAGTCGCAGTTCGGCTGGCACGTCATCCAGGTCGAGGACAAGCGCGCCAAGCAGCCGCCGGCCTTCGACCAGGTCAAGGACCAGGCCCGCCAGGCGGTTATCCGCGACAAGTACATCGCTCTGGTCAAGTCGCTGCGCGCCGAGGCGAAGGTCGAGATCCCGGACGAGAAGCTGAAGAAGACGGTCGACGCGCTGGAAAACACCAAGTAGGCGCGCGCCACCGCAGATGATGGAGACGATCAATTGTTGGCGCCGCCGCCCCCCGATTGTGCCTCTGATGGTCTCCATCACGACAGGGCGTGGTTTTGCTCTGCCGCCCCTGTCGCTTCTACTTGGTGGTGCGACCGATTACGAGTCGACGCCTCCGCCGGACCGCCGCGGTGTTGACCGAGCCGGCATCGTCGGCGGCTATGCCCTTCAACACATAGCCAACCGCCCTGCGCAGCGTCGCTTCGTCTTCGTC
>NZ_RZSW01001032.1:0-995 GCF_003997375.1 Mesorhizobium sp. M5C.F.Ca.IN.020.29.1.1
CGATGATAGACGTCGATGAAATTGAGGCCGATCGCCGTGTGTCTGACCAGGATTTGTCCCGAGCCGGGTTGGCCCGGATCGGCGTCCTCATAGGTCAGAACCTCCGGACCGCCATTGGCGTGGATGCGTATTGCTTTGGACATTGATGAGGCTCTCTTGGGACCAGACTCTCTTGGGATCAGGTTTTTTTCGCGCCGAGCGTTGGAAAGAGCTGCATGATACCGCCGATGCATGCGAGGTAAAGTCCGGTGACCGTGATGCCGATCTTGGTGAAGACACTCACCTGCTCGCCCAAGACGCCGATCTGGTCGTAGAAGGCGGCAAGAGCTGCCTGCGCCAGCGCCAGCGCTCCAAAAGCGCACCACAGCAGCGTCATGCCAAGGTTGATTGGACGCAGCCGCACCACCCGCACCGGGTGGATGAAATTGATCGGCACAAAGGTCAGGATGCCGGCCACCACGACGACGGCGAAGGAAACCCATTGTCCCGGATCGATGACGAAAAGCGTGAACACCACCATGTTCCAGACTACCGGAAACCCCTTGAAGAAATTCTCCTTGGTCTTCATGCCGGTGTCGGCATAGTAGATCGCGCTCGACACGACGATGATCGCCGCCGACAGGAACGACAGGCCCTCACCCATGAAGCCGCGCTGGTAAAGCGCGAAGGCCGGTATCAGCACGTAAGTGACGTAGTCGATGATGTTGTCGAGAAGTTCGCCCGACCATGTCGGCAGGATTTCCTTGACCTCGAGTTTCCTGGCGATCGGCCCGTCGATGCCGTCGACGAACAGCGCCAGCCCCAGCCACCAGAACATCGCCGTCCAGCGCTGCTCGCTCGCCGCCACCAGCGACAGGAACGCCAGGAACGAGCCCGACGCGGTCAGCAGATGGACAGAAAACGCGCGCGCCTGCGGCCACGTGACTTTCTTCTTTGGCCTCGGAATCCTGTCCGTGATTTTCCTGACCGTAGTTTTTTTGCTCACGGGCCCCGCC
>NZ_RZSW01001033.1:0-992 GCF_003997375.1 Mesorhizobium sp. M5C.F.Ca.IN.020.29.1.1
CTGCCAGCCATTCCTCGAGCATCATCTTTGACGGCGGCATTTGCGGTAAGCATGGGACGATGTTTCCTCAGTCCGTGACGCGTTTGCGGATGGCTTTGCATGCCTCATGCCAAACGGCAAAACCGTTTCAGAGCAATGTGATAACTTGGCTCTGCTACGTAGCGTATCCGACATAGTCAGACATCAGACAGCGCTTGCGGTTGCACGACGCGTGAACGCCGCTTTCCGCGAGGAATCCCGTCCGCCATTCCTGCTGAATGCCAGGCAACCAATCTCTACTGTCGGGATTTGTCGAGTCGGTAGGCGTTCTGAAGCTTCTGCAAATTGCTGTGAGAGGAGGTCATGGCGGGCTTCTCCAATCGGCCGGCTGTCGTGATGCGGAGCGTTCCGTCCTGCGCCCATAAAGGCGTCGAAATTGGTCCATCCGGCCGCGCTCGACCGACCTCGGCGCTTCGCCTTGACGTGCCGCACGTACCGCCCGGATCGCCTCCAGCAGAAGCGCCGGGGCAAAGCCCCTGCCTACCCGTTCGTCGCGTCGCCGATGACGATCTCCAGCCCGTCGCTGTCGACACTCTCGCCGCACGGCCTTGCACCGCATTTGCCTCTGCCGACTGGCGCCGGCACAGCGGGCTCTCGTCCAGCCGACCGACTACGCCTTTGATAACAGGATACTTTCAGGACTGGGTTTGGGTTCAGATTGCAATCCACTTCCGCGAAGAATCTTTGCGGGAGTGTCGCGGCTCCGTTCCCCGAAATACCGCACCGAATGGACGCTTACGGGGCGCCAACTCACTGGCCCCCGAATTTCTCAGCCCAGTTTGGGACGGTCTGATAGGTGATGCCGCCG
This sequence comes from Mesorhizobium sp. M5C.F.Ca.IN.020.29.1.1, assembly GCF_003997375.1. Classification (NCBI taxonomy): domain Bacteria; kingdom Pseudomonadati; phylum Pseudomonadota; class Alphaproteobacteria; order Hyphomicrobiales; family Phyllobacteriaceae; genus Mesorhizobium; species Mesorhizobium sp. M5C.F.Ca.IN.020.29.1.1. The sequence continues at coordinate 848 of NZ_RZSW01001033.1, forward strand.
AATGCGACTGATCAATTCGGGCGATTTACTGTTTTTCATCGGAGCACGGTCGCGCTGAGCAACGGGACAAGATTTCTCGAGTGTGCTCACCGAGCTGCGGCGGGGGAAGCCGGATTCCAGTTTTGTAGCAGCTGAATTGTAGTGG
>NZ_RZSW01001034.1:0-987 GCF_003997375.1 Mesorhizobium sp. M5C.F.Ca.IN.020.29.1.1
CCGCAGGACGATGACCGGCTGACGGTGCTCTATGACCAGGATTGGGACGAGGCAGCCCGCCTCGCCGAATGGCGCGACGTGTTGGACCGGTCGCGGCACTTTCCCGTCGTGCTGCGTGTGGCCTTGGCGCTCGACGCCTGGAACGACATCGATGTGCTGCAACGCGGCGCCTGGGTCGGTCCACTGCTCATGGCCGCGCTCATGCGCCAGGAAGGCTTGGCCGCGCACCACCTGCCGTGCCTGCATCTCGGTGCCAAGACCATTCCGCGGGAACGGAGGCGCGCGCGTAACCGCGCCGATCGCCTGCATGCCTGGATCGACGCGATATACGAAGCGGCGAGCGCCGGACTCAAGGAGCACGACCGTCTGCTTCTCGCCAAGGGCCAGATGGAGCGTGTGCTGCGCGGCCGCCGCGCCAGCTCGAAATTGCCCGCATTGCTCGAGCTGGTCCTGTCGCGTCCGCTGGTGTCGACCAGCATGATTCAGGACAAGCTCGAAGTTTCCCGGCAGGGTGCCCTCGATCTCGTCGGCGCACTTAACCTGCGCGAGATGACGGGGAGGGGGAGTTTCCGAGCGTGGGGAATCCTGTAGATCGGATCCATGCAAATATCAGACTTGGCGAGGCTTCGGTGTCGTGACGGCTAGCAGGGAAGAAAATGGAACTCGTTCCCATCAGCGGTGATCCCACCCGATTTGTCACGCGGATCCCTGATCTCGATGCGCCAATTCGCCGGATATTCCCCCTGCAACGGCTGCTCGAAGTCGTTAAATCGGGCCAAATGGCGTTGGTCGCAACGCGCCTGTGGGATGATCCACGAGAAGACCCAGCAGCACTTTGCATGCTCGACGGAAGCCAACATATCCCTGGCAAGAGCCAACGACCCCTGGCGGCCTACCTTGCTCCGGCTTGGGCGCAATGCTGGTCGCTGAACCCCGGTTCCGATACCTTGCTGAGGGCGTACTCTCGCGTGAATCTGGATCCTGTCT
>NZ_RZSW01001035.1:0-978 GCF_003997375.1 Mesorhizobium sp. M5C.F.Ca.IN.020.29.1.1
CAGTTTTGCTGCCAGACGGCCTGAATATCCAGGGCCTTGTGCAGTATCGAGCCAGAAGCCGCTAGCATTTCTCAAACGGAGGTGGCCAAACTCGAATGGTCATGCCTCAGAGTCCCAGTGTGACATGAAATGCAATCAGCCCTCTTTAATTTTCAGGGTCTATGTCACGCCCGCGCTTGCTGCTCGAAAGAGTCCCCCTGCCCTATGCCTGCCTGGCAAACGTCCGCCCGGAGCGCGAGCCCTTGGGGCAAATGTCGCGCTGAGAGCTGCGGGTCCTAGGCTACGGCCGCGCGCCAACGACATAGTTCTTGCTGTACGCTTTGGCGCATTTCGGACACGTCGGGTAGAAGAAATAAACATCACCCGGTTCTGTTTTCCGATCACGCGCAATCTGTCGCATTTCCTCATGCCACTGCGTTGCCTGGCTATACGGGCCTTCGAACGGTATCACGGCTCGCACTGAAGTGCTGAAGGCCGATGACGAGAGCGACAAGCTGACAGTGCCGATCGCGTCGCTTGGGCTGCCGTGAAGCGCCTTTATCGCAAGGAAGGCAGAGACTGGGTGCCGCTGTAAGCAGCGGGGGGATTTTGATCGAAATCAAACCCATCCCTGCCGTGTTCATTCATATGATTTGAAATCAGGCGCTTAAATAATGCGGATTCAATGACGGACACGGTCTCGAGGCTTCTCAATGCGTGCAACGCTGAAAAGAACAAGGGAGCGGATTTTCCAACGATCTGGAAAAACATCCTGAAGGGGCACCTTTACGTCGCGGGACCGCCGATCCAGGACAGCTGCGATGACGGTCCCATATTGAAAATTCCCCTGGTTACCGGCCAGTTTCTCCTCTTCGGCTCGAACTTCTCTCTCCTCTAGCAGCAGCTTGCGTGTGTCGGGCGCAAGTGCGACATGTCACAAATGCCGCCGGGAGTGCCCTTGCCGATCTCGGCTAGCGTGCCGCCAGCATCCATCCACCC
>NZ_RZSW01001036.1:0-974 GCF_003997375.1 Mesorhizobium sp. M5C.F.Ca.IN.020.29.1.1
GCGCATGACCGGCCCGAACCCTCTCGGCAAGCGCCTGCTCCTGGTCGCAGCCTGCGCGCTGGTCGATAGCGACGGCCGCGTGCTGCTGGCGCAGCGGCCGGAAGGCAAGCAGCTCGCCGGCCTGTGGGAGTTTCCGGGCGGCAAAGTCGAGCCCGGCGAGACGCCGGAAGAATGCCTCATCCGGGAGTTGTACGAGGAGATCGGCATCGAAACCAATATTCCCTGCCTGGCGCCGTTCACCTTCGCCAGCCATTCCTACGATGATTTTCACCTGCTGATGCCGCTGTACGTCTGCCGTCGCTTCCGCGGCATCGCGCAGCCGAAGGAAGGGCAGGTGCTGAAATGGGTGCGGCCGCGCCAAATGCGCGATTTTCCGATGCCGCCGGCCGACGCGCCGCTGATCCAGTTCCTCATCGATCTTCTGTGATTGTGCCGTCACTGCCCGAGTTAGACAGCGTTAATGGAAGATTTATCTCGCTGTGGAAAATTGAGGCGTGGCATTGAAGGGAAGGCCGTGTTCAGGCCTTCGGAGGGCGGTTGCATGAGCCTCGACAGGGACTGGGATTCGATCCGACCCGACCGCAGCTTCGCTGTCCATGCCGGCATGGGCATTTTGCGGATCACGCTGTTATTCGGCTCGGCCCTGGTGGCGCTGGCCTTGATCGCGACGCCCTTGCTCGACAGCCGGACGCGATTGCAGACCGCCCGCGACCATTTTGCCGGCGGCCTCGATGGAATGAGCACAGGATCGATTGGGAGCCCAGGGTCGGTGGGGAGCACAGGCTCGATTGGAAACACGGGCTCGATCGGCCATCGGGGTACCTACACGCTGCGCAGGAGCGTGCTGCAGCCGCTGCCCAGTTCGGTCTGCGTGATACGCGACAATGGCAAGCGCAGCGGCGACTGCTGAGATGGTTTAGAGCAGCCGTTTCACCGCCTGTTAAGCCTTTGCCATTAACCTTTCTTAACAGGTC
>NZ_RZSW01001037.1:0-967 GCF_003997375.1 Mesorhizobium sp. M5C.F.Ca.IN.020.29.1.1
AAATCCTGCAGCAGGTCGTCCGCTTCATCCGGCTGCTTGCGGCCGGTATCGTTGTCCTCGATGATCCTCCTGATGGAAGCCAGTATCTCCTCCATGGAAGGTTCGCGCTGTACGCTGCTTGCTGTCGCCATCGTCACATCCGCCGCCCTTGTGACTCGTTGCAGATTTCCAGTCCGGCCAAAGCCGGATTCGAATCATGGCAACAGCGTAACCGACGGATCGCCTTACGAGAATCCCCAATCTGAGGGCGCGTTGGATTTCAACAGATTAGAGCCCGCGCGTTCCTTTGAACGGCGGGCTCTAATGCCTTGAAACTGGACGGAATTGAAACTGGTGGAGCGATCAACGGCCGTCTGGCGTGCGCAGGCCGATCCACTTGTCCTTGACCGCATTGTAATGCTCTTCGGGTCTGTATTTCGTCACCTGAAGGGCGAGACGATCGACCGAAAGACGACCTATCGCCGAGAGGATGGCATAGCTCGCCACCACCAAATCGCGTTCGGAACTGGCCTGGTTGATCTTGGCGGTGATGAGCGTGGCTTGGGCGTTGAGAACGTCGAGCGTAGTGCGCTGGCCGACATTGCGCTCCTCGATGACGCCGCTCAAGGCAAGCTGCGCGGCGGCGATCACCTGCCTGTTGGCCACCACGGTTTGCTGCGCGGCGATATATTGCGTCCATGCCGAGGTCACGGCTTGCCGTACGGTGTCGCGGCTTACATCGACCTCGATCCGGGCCTGGCTGAGCGATTCCTTATTCTGACGCACTATCGCCGACGTGCGCCCGCCCGAATAGATCGGTATAGTCAACGTGGCACCGATGCTGGCCGAATTGGTTGTGCCATCCTGCCCCGTATCGGCAGAGCCCGGGGCCGTTCTGCGATAGGCGCTGGAAACGCCGGCGGAAGCCGAAAGCTGCGGCAGCAGCGCGCCTTCGGCCGATTTCACCCCAACCGCCGCCGCGTCGCCC
>NZ_RZSW01001038.1:0-966 GCF_003997375.1 Mesorhizobium sp. M5C.F.Ca.IN.020.29.1.1
GGATGACGCCCATGCCCTGCGGCACTTCGAGATCGGCGACGACCTCCTTCAGCCGCTTGCGGTCCTGTGCGTTGGTGATCTTGCGCGAGATGCCGCCGCCGCGCGCCGTGTTCGGCATCAGCACCGAATAGCGGCCGGCAAGCGACAGGTAGGTGGTGAGCGCTGCGCCCTTGTTGCCGCGCTCTTCTTTCACGACCTGCACCAGGAGGATCTGGCGGCGCTTGATCACTTCCTGGATCTTGTACTGGCGGCGCACCGGCTTGCGGCGGTTGCGCGCTTCTTCCAGCGCATCCTCGGCGCCGACCGATTCGACCTCATGGTCCTCCGGATGCGAGGACTGCACCTCTTCCAGCATGCCGCGATCATTGTCGGTGGACGTGGCTTCGCCGGCCGTCTCCGCCTGCGGCACGGCTTCGGAAATCACATCCGCTTCGATGCTGGCGGCGAGGGAATTTGGACCGCCTTCGGAAGGCCCAGTCTCGTTATGGCTCGTCTCAATATGACTCGCCTCAGCATGACTGGCGACATCCTCGCCATGTTCCGAAGTATCGGACGGCGTGTCGACATTTTCCGAAACGGCATCGGCGTTATCCGCGGCCGCATCCTCGCCGTGTTCGCCGCCCTCATTGGAGCCGCTGTCATTGGACTCGACAGAATCGTCAGAATCGGCCGCACCTGCATCACGCTTGTGCTCGCCCCGGTCGCGGCTCTTGCCGCCGCGCCGGCGTCCACGCCGGCCGCGATCGCGGCTCTGGCGGTCGTCGCCTTCGCCATCCTCATCGTCCTCGTCTTCAGCCTCCTGCGCTTCTGCGCGCAACAGCGCCTGACGGTCGGCGACCGGAATCTGGTAGTAGTCGGGATGAATTTCACTGAAGGCGAGGAAACCGTGACGGTTGCCGCCATATTCGACAAAGGCTGCCTGAAGCGAGGGTTCGACGCGCGTTACGCGGGCGAGGTAGATATTTC
>NZ_RZSW01001039.1:0-964 GCF_003997375.1 Mesorhizobium sp. M5C.F.Ca.IN.020.29.1.1
TCACCGGCCTGCTCGCCTATCTTGGCAAAAATGACGCTCTGGACCGCGCCTATATCGCTGCACATACCACGGGCTTCGAAGGCGCGATTGCCGCTTCCTCGCTCGACCTTGCCGGCATCGCCGCTGCCACGGGCCTCGGCGAGGACGAGCTTGTCCGCTTCTACAGCCTGTTTGCCGCGACGGCGAAAACGGTGACCGTCTATAGCCAGGGCGTGAACCAGTCGTCCTCGGGCACCGACAAGGTCAACGCCATTATCAATTGCCATCTCGCCACCGGCCGCATCGGCAAGCCCGGCACCGGGCCGTTTTCGGTGACCGGCCAGCCCAACGCCATGGGCGGCCGCGAGGTTGGCGGCCTGGCCAACATGCTGGCCGCCCATATGGAGATCGAAAACCCCGAACACCGCAGCCGCGTGCAGCGCTTCTGGAGCGCGCCGGCCATCGCCGAAAAACCCGGCTTGAAGGCGGTCGAGATGTTCCAGGCGGTGGCCGACGGGCGTATCCGGGCGCTGTGGATCATGGCGACCAACCCGGTCGATTCGATGCCGGATGCCGATGCCGTCGAGGCGGCGATCAAGGCCTGCCCTTTTGTCGTGGCGTCGGACGTGCTGGCCATGACCGACACGGTCCGCCACGCCCATGTCCGGCTGCCCGCCGCCGCATGGGGCGAGAAGGACGGCAGCGTAACCAATTCGGAGCGCCGCATCTCGCGCCAACGCGCCTTTTTGCCGGTGCCCGGCGAGGCAAGGGCCGATTGGTGGATCATCGCGGAAGTGGCCAAGCGGATGGGGATTGCCGAGGCGTTTTCGTATGCGTCGCCGGCCGCGATTTTCGCTGAACATGCAGCGCTGTCGGCCTTCGAGAATCACGGCGCCCGCGAGTTTGATATAGGCGCGTACGCCGGTGTTGACGCGGAGACCTACGAGGAGTTGGCGCCATTCCAATGGCCAGAACCGGCATCACC
>NZ_RZSW01000103.1:0-14361 GCF_003997375.1 Mesorhizobium sp. M5C.F.Ca.IN.020.29.1.1
GCGCAATGCCGATCCCCGATTTGACGGCATGCAGGACACCCAGCACGCTGTTGTTGCGCGCCGCGATATTGGCGCCTGGCGCTATCGCCGCGAGCCACTTTGCCGCTCGGTGATTGATCAGCATGCCGTCAAAACCGACGATTGCATGACGGCCAACATCCTCGATACGTTGCGGAGCGCCGTGTTGCTGGACATAGGAGCGGCTGCCATAGACGGCCCAGATGGAGTCGGCGATCTTCCGGCCAATCAGGGTTTCGTCAGCGGGCTCACCGGATCTGAGCGCGATGTCGGCCTCCCCCTTGGACAGATCGAGATAGCGGTCGCTCATCACAAATTCGATGCGCAATGCCGGGTAGCGCGCATGAAACATGTCGAGCAGCGTCGAACCGACAATGCGTGAAACGAGTGGTTCCGGAACGGCCAGCCGAATGGTTCCAGCCAGGTCGCTGCGATAGGCGACGATCCGGCGTTCGAGTGCCATCACGGACGTCTCGATGGCCTCGACCGCCGGAAGCAGCGCCTCGCCGAACTCCGTCAACCGGTAACCGGCGGGGTAGCGCAACATGAGCGGGCCGCCGATGCGCCGCTCAAGCTCGGCGATGCGCCGATGCACCGTCGACTGATTCACGCCTAGCGCCCTTGAGGCGGCAAGTGTGCTGCCATGGCGCGCGACGGCCAGGAAATAGCGAAGGTCGCTCCAGTCGAACATCGCCGATGTTATGCATCCTTGCATGCTCGCTCCGCAACCTTGCTGCTGCCGCCCGCACAGCACCGGTATTAAGCTCAGCCTGGTGAAATGGAGAACGGCGATGCACAAGACGGCGGAAGTCGGTTCGGCGATCTCCGGCCTCACGGTCGGCGTCACCATCTCGGCGCGGGAAACGGGCGCCGCCAAATTGCAGGTGCTGCACCGCGAAGCAACGGCAGCAATGCCCAAAACGTCCGACCAGGAAATACGCGTGCTTCTGGCCACGCTCGAGCCCGGCGATTGCACACCCTATCATTCGCATCGCTTTCCGGTAACGGTCTACATGCTGGAGGGCACCTTCACTCTGGAACTGGACGGGCGTGAAGCGGTCATGGTGAAAGCCGGAGAGATTTTTGTCGAACCGCCGCTGGTCAAAATGACCGGACGGAACCTGGACACGCGGCAGACAGCACGCATGGTTCTGTTCTATGTCAGTGATCCAAACATGCCCTTTGCCGATCCGGCCGAATGAAGCGAGCTTATTTGTTCCGCTCGCCGCGCAGCTTCGCCCAATAGTCGAGCCGTTTCCTGATATCGCGTTCGAAGCCGCGCTCGGGCGGATCATAGAATGTGTGGCGGCCCATCTTTTCCGGAAAATAATCCTGTCCGGAAAAAGCGTCCGGCTCGTCGTGGTCGTAACGGTAGCCGGCGCCGTAATCTTCGTCTTTCATCAGCTTGGTCGGCGCGTTGAGGATGTGTTTGGGCGGCAGCAGCGAGCCGAACTCCTTCGCCGCCTGAGTGGCGGCCTTGAAGGCGGTGTAGACGGCGTTGGATTTGGGCGCGCTGGCGAGATAAACGGTGGCCTCGGCGAAGGCGAGCTCGCCCTCTGGCGAGCCCAGGTAGTCGTAGGCATCCTTGGCGGCATTGGCGATGACCAGCGCCTGCGGGTCTGCCAGTCCGATATCCTCCATCGCCATGCGCACCAGCCGGCGGCCGAGATAGAGCGGATCCTCGCCGGCGTCGAACATGCGGGCGAGATAATAGAGGGCGGCGTCCGGGTCGGAGCCGCGCACCGATTTATGCAGCGCCGATATCAGATTGTAGTGGCCGTCCTGGCCCTTGTCGTAGATCGGAGCGCGGCGCTGGACGATGCGCTGCAGGCCCTCGGCGCCGAACACCTCGCCTGACTTGGCGGCGCGCCAGACCTCTTCGGCCAGCGTCAGCGCCGCGCGGCCATCGCCATCGCTCATGCGGATGAGCATCGCCCTCGCCTCGTCGTCGAGCGGCAGCGCCCTGCCCTCGGTCTCCTCGGCACGCGCCAGCAGTTTTGCGATGCTGTCCTCACCGAGCGAATGGAAGACCAGCACGCGCGCGCGGGATAGAAGCGCCGCGTTCAGTTCGAAGGACGGGTTCTCGGTGGTGGCGCCAACCAGCACGACGGTGCCGTCTTCCATGACAGGCAGAAAACTGTCCTGCTGGGCGCGGTTGAAGCGATGGATCTCGTCGACGAAGAGCAGCGTCTGATGGCCGTTGGAGCGGCGCAGCTTCGCCGCCTCGAACACTTTCTTCAGGTCGGCGACACCGGAAAACACCGCCGATATCTGTTGGAAGGCAAGGCTGGTTTCTCCGGCAAGCAACCGCGCGACCGTGGTCTTGCCCGTCCCGGGCGGCCCCCAGAAGATCATCGAGCCGAGCGAGCCGGAGCCGATCAGCCGCGTCAGTGCGCCGTCGGGCCCGGTCAGATGCTCCTGGCCAACGACCTCGCCGAGGTTCTTCGGGCGCAGCCGGTCGGCCAGCGGCCTGCCGGGCGGCGCCTTTTCCGGTTCATCGACACTGAACAGATCGGCCATGCACTTCGTTTCGTTGGAGCGCGATCTCGTCCGAAGGATCGACGCTCGGGCTCAGTAACGCAACACCTGGCGCAGTATCTGCCCGCCGCGCTCGACGGTAAAGCGCCACCAGCGCGTCTCTTCCATGGCTGCCTGTTCCAGTGTCGCGGCGGTATCGATGGTCAAGCCATTGACCTCGCGAACGATGTCGCCCGGCTGGAAGCCGAAATCGGCTGCGGGCGAGCCGCGATTGATGTCGACCACCGTAACACCCTTGACATCCGTGCGCATGCCGAGCCGCTGGGCGAGCCGAGGCGACAGCTCCGCAACCTTGGCACCGGAAAACGGGCTGCGACCGCGCAGTGTCACTTCCGCGAGTTTTGCACCTTCCGGCGCGCGCTCCAGCGCAATCTCCATCGTCGCTTGCTGGCCCTTGCTGAGGACGCCGAAGCTGGCATTGGTGCCGATCGACAGCGTCGCCATCCGGTAATCTAGCGCCTCGATGCTCTCGACCGGCGTGCCGTTGAGCGACAGCACGACATCGCCGGGCTTGAGCCCCGCCGTGGCCGCCGGCCCTGCTTCTTCGACGGACGAAACCAGCGCCCCGGTCGGGGTCTCCAGACCGAGCGATTCGGCGATCTGCGGCGTCACGCGCTCGAATTCGGCGCCGATATAGGGCCGCTCGAAGAAGTCGCGCCCGGCCTTGGCCGCATCGGCAAACGCGCGAACCATGTTGGAGGGAATGGCAAAGCCGATGCCGATTGAGCCGCCGCTGCGGCTGTAGATCGCCGTGTTGATGCCGACCAGTTGGCCACCCATGTTGATCAGCGCACCGCCGGAATTGCCGGGATTGATCGCGGCGTCGGTCTGGATGAAGAAACTGGAATCGGAAACGCCGATGTGGCTGCGGGCAAGCGCCGAAACGATGCCGCTGGTGGTGGTCTGGCCGACACCGAAAGGGTTGCCGATGGCCAACAACAGGTCGCCAACCTCGAGCGCGTCGGAATCGCCGATGGCGACGACCGGAAATGGCTTGTCGGAGGAGATCTTGAGCACGGCGAGGTCAAGCGTCTCGTCCTTGAGCAGCACCTTGCTGTCGAATTCACGCCCGTCCGCGGTGGCGACCTTGACCTGATCGGCGTCCTTGATGAGGTGGAAATTGGTGACCACTATGCCTGTCGGATCGACCAGCACGCCGGAGCCGAGCGAGGACTGCGCACGCGGCTGCGAACGGCCGAAGAACTCTTCGAAGAAGGGATCGCCGTCGAAGGGCGACCTCAACTTGGCCGTTTGCGAGGCATAGACATTGACCACGGCTGGCGCCGTCTGCTTGACCAGCGGCGCGAAGGACAGTTGCATCTCCTCGCGGCCGAACGGAACACGCTTGTCTGGACCGGAGGTGGCATTTTCGCCTTCGGCGCCGCGCAGCATGTCCGTCAGCACATCGGACAGACCGGGATCGGCCTTGGTGTCCTGAGCCAGCGCCTGCCTGGCCGCCGGCGCGACTGCCAGCGCCATCAAGGCGCAGAATAGAACAAGAGACAGCCGTTTTACGCGCATTCCGAATCCTCCGGGTCGGGCGCCATTGTCCCGACGATTGTGCAAAATGAAAGGCTGAGGCAATGAAATCCGATTATTTTGAGCGATAAGGTCTGAGCTGAGCAGAAATGGTCGCAAATGTTCCCTGCCGCATTCCGGAATGCAAAAAGGGGCCCGCAGGCCCCTTTTGAACTCTTTACGCAAACCGAAGCTTATGCGGCCGCGGCTTCTTCGTCGGTGCCTTCTGCCTCGATGCGGGCACGGTCGCCGGCGCCCTTGGCCGAGGTGTCGCGATCGACGAACTCGATGACCGCCATGGCGGCATTGTCGCCGTGGCGGAAGCCCGCCTTCATGATGCGCAGATAGCCTCCGTTGCGGGTGGCGTAGCGCGGCGCGATCGTGTCGAACAGGCGCTTGACGACGCCTTCATTGCCGATCTGGGCAATCACCTGGCGGCGGGCATGCAGATCGCCTCGCTTGCCGAGCGTCACCAGCTTCTCGACGATCGGACGCAGATCCTTCGCCTTCGGCAAGGTGGTGAGGATCTGCTCATGCTCGATGAGCGATACGGCAAGGTTGGCAAACATCGACTTGCGATGGCTTATGCTGCGGGCGAACCGGCGGCCTTTAAATCCGTGGCGCATGGCTCTTCTCCTGGTGTTGTGGGCGGTTGGCCCGGCTGTTTCATTTTGTGAATGGTCAATAGTGAATGGTGAATGGAAGGGCTCTACCTCTCCGAAGTCGCCGACCGGCGACCATTCACCATTTCACCATTCTCAATTCACCGGTCAGTATTGATCTTCGTAACGCTTGGCGAGGTCTTCGATGTTTTCCGGCGGCCAATCCGGCACTTCCATGCCGAGGTGCAGGCCCATCGCCGCCAGGACTTCCTTGATCTCGTTCAGCGACTTGCGGCCGAAGTTCGGGGTGCGCAGCATCTCGGCTTCGGTCTTCTGGATCAGGTCGCCGATATAGACGATGTTGTCGTTCTTCAGGCAGTTGGCCGAACGCACCGAAAGCTCCAGCTCGTCGACCTTCTTGAGCAGCGCCGGGTTGAAGGCAAGCTCGGTCACCTGCTCGGCGGCGACTTCCTTCTGCGGCTCGTCGAAATTGACGAACAGACCAAGCTGGTCCTGCAGGATGCGGGCAGCGAAAGCCACCGCGTCCTCGCCCGAGATCGAACCGTCGGTGTCGATCGTCATGGTCAGCTTGTCATAGTCGAGAACCTGGCCCTCACGGGTGTTCTCGACCTTGTAGGAGACCTTTTTGACCGGCGAGTAGAGGCTGTCGACCGGGATGAGACCGATCGGCGCGTCTTCAGCACGATTACGGTCGGCCGGAACGTAGCCCTTGCCGGTATCGACGGTGAACTCCATGCGGATTTCAGCGCCCTCGTCCAGCGTACAGATGACGTGGTCGGGGTTGAGGATCTCGACGTCGCCGACCGTCTGGATGTCGCCGGCGAGAACAGCGCCCGGTCCCTGCTTGCGCACGACCATGCGCTTGGGGCCGTCACCTTCCATGCGGATGGCGATTTCCTTGATGTTCAAGACGATATCGGTCACGTCCTCGCGCACGCCGGCGATGGACGAGAATTCATGCAAAACCCCGTCGATCTGCACGGCAGTTACTGCCGCGCCACGCAGCGAAGACAGAAGCACGCGACGTAGCGCATTGCCGAGGGTCAGACCAAAGCCGCGCTCGAGCGGCTCGGCGACCAGCGTGGTCAGCGTCTTCTTCTTCGACGAAAACTCGATCTTGTTCGGCTTGATCAGTTCCTGCCAATTTTTCTGGATCATGATGCTTTCCTTCCGTTGACCCGCCACCATCCAATCGTGGCGGGCGACCTGGAATGCCGTGGAGGAACGCTACTGGCGTTCGCGCGGCGTTCGATAATTCTTAGACGCGGCGCTTCTTGCGCGGGCGGCAGCCATTGTGCGGGATCGGCGTCACATCACGTATCGAGGTGATGGTAAATCCGGCTGCCTGCAGCGCGCGCAGCGCGGATTCACGACCGGAGCCGGGCCCACAGACTTCGACCTCGAGCATGCGCATGCCGTGTTCCTGGGCCTTCTTGGCAACGTCCTCGGCAGCCATCTGGGCAGCGAACGGGGTCGACTTGCGAGACCCCTTGAAGCCCTGGGCTCCCGCCGACGACCAGGCAATCGAATTGCCCTGCGCGTCGGTGATGGTGATCATCGTGTTGTTGAAGGTCGAGTTGACGTGAGCAACGCCCGACGAAATATTCTTGCGTTCGCGACGGCGAACACGTGTGGCTTCCTTGGCCATGATGGTCCTTTCAGTTGATCTCTACACCGCCGTAATGCCAGCGGCTCCACCTTCGTAAGGGAGTAGGGGAATAGGGCAGTAAGGCAGTAGGGAAACGCTCGGCTGTTCCCTACTGCCTTACTCCCCTACTCCCTTATTCCCCTAATTTACTTCTTCTTGCCGGCGATCGACTTGGCCGGGCCCTTGCGGGTGCGCGCATTGGTGTGCGTGCGCTGGCCGCGAACCGGCAGCGAGCGGCGATGACGCAGGCCGCGATAGCAGCCGAGGTCCATGAGCCGCTTGATGTTCATCGACACTTCGCGGCGCAGATCGCCCTCGACCTGATAGTCGCGGTCGATCGTCTCGCGGATCTGCAGCACTTCCGCGTCGGTCAGCTGGTTGACGCGGCGCTCGGCCGGGATGCCGACCTTGTCGACGATCTCCTGGGCGAAGTTCTTGCCAATGCCGTGAATGTACTGAAGCGCAATGACGACGCGCTTGTTGGTCGGAATGTTGACGCCGGCTATACGAGCCATGTTCTTCTCTTCTCCATGTGGGCCGGGCAAGCCGGCGCTATCAAAGTTGCCCCGCGTCCGGTGGAGGCCGGCCCATGCGGGAGTTTCCAGTTCAAAGCGGCTGCCTTGCCCTTGCGGGCAAGCAAGCCTCATGCCTGATAGGAAGACGGGCCGCCATACCCCAGCGAACCGCTCCAGTCAAGCGTAATCGTTTATTTTCCCTTTGCCGCCGCGTGGGTGGCAGCGGTGAGCACCACTTCGATCTGTCGCGTCACGGCATCGATGTCGGCCATGCCGTCGACACCTCTGAGCTTGCCCTTGGCATAGTAGTAGCCGATCAGCGGCGACGTTTTCTTGTAGTACTCCTTCAGGCGCTCTTCGAACACCGCCGTGTTGTCGTCCTTGCGTACCGGCAGACCCGCAGCCTTGGCCTCTTCGACGCGCCTGCCGATCCGACCAACCAGCGCCTTGTCGTCAACGACAAGTTCGATGGCAGCGTCGAGAGTGAGGCCGCGATCCGAGAGCATCGATTCAACCGCGTCCGCCTGCACCAAAGTTCGCGGGTATCCGTCAAGGATGAATCCCCCGGCACAATTGGCCTGATCGATACGCTCGGCCACGATGGCGTTGACAATGGCGTCGGAGACCAGTTCGCCAGCGTCCATCACCGCCTTGGCGCGCTTGCCGACTTCGGTGCCGGCCTGGACAGCAGCGCGCAGCATATCGCCCGTGGAGAGTTGGGGTATGCCGTATTTTTCTACCAGTCTTTGTGCTTGCGTCCCCTTGCCCGCCCCTGGCGGTCCAAGCAATATCAACCTCATCTGGCCTTTTTCCCCCCGCGCAGCTTCGACTTCTTGATCAGGCCCTCATACTGGTGCGCGATCAGGTGACCCTGAATCTGCGCCACCGTATCGAGCGTTACACTGACCACGATCAGAAGCGATGTGCCACCGAGGTAGAATGGTACGCCAGTCGCTGAAATCAGGAACTCGGGCAGCAGACACACCAGCACCAGATAGATGGCGCCGACGACGGTGATGCGGGTGAGAACATAGTCGATGTAATCGGCGGTGCGCTCGCCCGGACGGTAGCCCGGAATGAAACCCGAATGCTTCTTGAGCTGGTCGGCGGTGTCCTTCGGGTTGAAGACGATCGCCGTATAGAAGAAGGCGAAAAACACGATCATCGCCGCATAGAACGCCATGTAGAGCGGCTGGCCATGGCCGAGTGCCGCCAGGACGGTGCTGGCCCAGGCTGGCATGTTGGTCGTCTGCGAGAAGCCGGCGACCGTCGCCGGCAGCAACAGCAGCGACGAAGCGAAGATCGGCGGAATGACGCCAGCCGTGTTGAGCTTGAGCGGCAGGTGCGATGTGTCGCCCTGGAACATGCGGTTGCCGACCTGGCGCTTCGGATACTGGATCAGCAAGCGCCGCTGGGCGCGCTCGAAGAACACGATCAGCGCGATGACGACGACGGCGAGAACGATGATCGCCAGGATCAGGCCGGTCGACAGCGCGCCGGTGCGGCCAAGTTCCAGCGTACCGGAGATGGCTTGCGGCAGGCCGGCGACGATACCGGAAAAGATGATCAGCGAAATGCCGTTGCCAATGCCGCGGGCGGTGATCTGCTCGCCCAGCCACATCAGGAACATGGTGCCGCCGACCAGCGTGATGACGGTCGAGATGCGGAAGAACATGCCGGGATCGCTGACAATGCCGTTGCCGCCCTCCAGTCCGACCGCAATGCCGTAAGCCTGGACCAGGGCCAATAGCACGGTGCCGTAGCGGGTATACTGGTTGATGACCTTGCGGCCCTGTTCGCCTTCCTTCTTCAACGCCTCCAGAGTCGGGATGACCGAGGTCATCAGCTGCATGATGATGGAAGCGGAGATATAGGGCATGATGCCGAGGGCAAAGATCGCCATGCGCTCGACGGCGCCGCCGGCGAACATGTTGAACATGCCAAGCACGCCCTTGCTCTGCGACGAGAAGGCCTGGGCGAAAGCGTCGGGATTGATGCCGGGCAGCGGGATATAGGTGCCGAGGCGGTAGACGAGCAGCGCGCCGATGGTGAACCAGATGCGCTTCTTCAGATCCTCCGCCTTGGCGAAGGCCGAGAAATTCAGATTCGAGGCTAGTTGTTCAGCAGCCGAAGCCATGCCTGATTCTCCGCTTGGTCACGCTCGATGGCCCGCAACTCAGGCGGCGCGTGTCACCGAAGCTCACGAGATAAGCTCCGGACTGCAAACATGCAAGCGGCCGCGTTGATGCGGCCGCCATATTGATCGGATCAAAGCGCAATCGAAAGCGAAACGTGTCTCACTCTTGCCGATCGCGCTTCAAATCGCCGTTACTCGGCGGCTGCCTTTTCCGGCAGCTTCACCGAACCGCCGGCCTTTTCGATCTTCTCGATGGCAGCCTTGGAGGCGCCGGCCACGTCGAAGGCGAGCTTCGACTTGATGTCGCCGTCCGAGAGGATGCGCACGCCGTCCTTGACGCGGCGGATGACCCCGGCAGCGACCAGCGCTTCGGCCGTCACAGTCGTCTTGGCGTCGAGCTCCTTAGCGTCGAGCGCGGCCTGGATGCGGGCCAGCGACACGACGGCAAAGCTCTTGGCGAAGATGTTGGTGAAGCCACGCTTCGGCAGGCGCCGGTAGAGCGGCATCTGGCCACCCTCGAAGCCGTTGACGGCGACGCCGGAGCGCGCCTTCTGGCCCTTGACGCCGCGGCCGGCAGTCTTGCCCGAGCCGGAACCGATGCCGCGGCCGAGACGCTTCTTGGAATGCGTCGCGCCGTCCTTGTCACGCAGATCGTTGAGTTTCATCTGAGTTCTCCTGCGCTCTGGTTCAGCCCTCGTCCACGACGCGGACGAGATGCTGGACGGCAGCGATCATGCCGCGCACTGAGGGGGTGTCCTCCAGCGTGCGCTGCTTGTGCATCTTGTTGAGGCCGAGGCCGACCAGCGTCGCTCGCTGCTCCTTCGGCCGGCGGATCGGCGAACCGATCTGCTCGACGGTGATGGTCTTGGTTGCTTTCTTGGGCATGGTCAAAATCCCTGGTCAGCGTCGACTATTCTTCGGCCGCGACGGCGGTGCCGCGGCGGGCTTGAAGGGTCGAATACTTGATGCCGCGCGCAGCAGCCACATCCTTGGGATGCATCTGGCTCTTCAGCGCGTCGAAGGTGGCGCGAACCATGTTGTACGGGTTCGACGAACCCATCGACTTGGCGACGACGTCATGCATGCCGAGCGTCTCGAAGACGGCGCGCATCGGGCCGCCGGCGATGATGCCGGTACCCTGCTTGGCAGCGCGCAGCAGAACGCGTCCGGCGCCCCAGCGTCCCTCGACGTCGTGGTGCAGCGTACGGCCCGAACGCAGCGGCACGAAGATCATGTCGCGCTTGGCCGATTCGGTCGCTTTGCGGATCGCCTCGGGCACTTCGCGCGCCTTGCCGTGACCGAAGCCGACGCGGCCCTTCTGGTCGCCGACGACGACGAGTGCTGCAAAGCCGAAGCGCCGGCCGCCCTTGACGACCTTGGCGACGCGGTTGATGTGGACGAGCTTGTCCACCATGCCGTCGTCGCGCTCTTCGCGATCACGGCCGCGGCCGCCATCCCTACGTTCCTGTGCCATATCCTGTTCCTTGTTTTTTTCCGGAAGCACGGTTGATGATGATACCCGGCACCTCTGTGGGCTGCCGGGGGCGAAACTCATTTTTCCTTCGCATGATCTTATCCGAAAAGTCTGCACCTTTTTGCTGCGCTGACCTCCGGTTCGGGATCATGCCTTAGAAGCTCAAGCCGCCTTCACGGGCGGCCTCGGCCAGCGCCTTGACGCGGCCGTGATAGATGTACGGTCCACGGTCGAAGACGACTTCCTTGACGCCGGCCTTCGAAGCGCGCTCGGCAATCAGCTTGCCGATTGCCACTGCGGCGGCAGTGTCGGCACCGGTCTTGAGCGAACCCTTGAGGTCCTTCTCCAGCGTCGAGGCGGCAGCGATTGTGTGGCCCTTGGCGTCGTCGATCACCTGCACGTAGATGTTCTTCGACGTGCGGTGGACCGACAGCCGCGGGCGCTCGCCCGCGACCTTCTTGATCTGGCGGCGGACGCGCTGAGCGCGGCGTTGTGTGGATTCTTTCGAGCCCATGATATCAGTTCCTTGCCTTCAAAAAACGGGGGCAACCCTGTGCGGTAGGACAAGCCTCCCGCGACCGCTCCCCGCGGCGTTTAAATTACTTCTTCTTGCCTTCCTTGCGGACGATCTTCTCGCCAGCGTAACGAACGCCCTTGCCCTTGTACGGCTCGGGACCGCGATATTCGCGGATCTCGGCAGCAACCTGACCGACCTTCTGCTTGTCGATGCCGGTCACGGTGATTTCCGTCGGCTTCGGCACGGTGATCGTGATGTCCTGCGGCGTTTCGTAGACGACATCATGGCTGAACCCGAGCGCCAGCTGCAGGTTCTTGCCCTGCATGGCGGCGCGATAGCCGACGCCGGTGATCTCAAGCTTCTTTTCAAAACCGTCCTTGACGCCCTGCAGGATGTTGACGATCTGCGTGCGCGACATGCCCCATTTGGAGCGAGCGGTCTTGGTCTGGTCGCGTGGCTGGACAGCGATCTCGCTGCCTTCCATTTTGACCAGCACTTCGTCGTTCACCACGAACTTCAGCTCACCCTTGGGACCCTTCGCCGTGACGGTCTGGCCGTCCACGGTCGCGGTCACGCCCTGCGGCAGCGAAACGGGTTTCTTTCCAATACGAGACATTTTGTTGTCCTCGTCACTTCTCTTGTTTCAGGTCTCTGTTTTCGAACATGTGTCCGAAAACCGGATTCCACTTTCCGGGATCGCGCTCCAGATCAGAATATCTGGCAGAGGATTTCCCCGCCGACATTCTGTTCGCGCGCTTCGTGGTCGGCCATGACGCCCTTCGGCGTCGAAAGGATCGCGATGCCGAGGCCGTTGGCGACGTGCGGGATCGACTTCGCCGAAACGTAGACGCGACGGCCCGGCTTGGAGACGCGGGCGATTTCGCGCACGACCGGCGCACCGTCGAAATACTTCAGTTCGATCTCGATTTCGGACTTGCCGTTGTCGAAGTCGGTCTGGCTGTAGTCGCGAATATAGCCTTCCGCCTTCAGCACGTCGAGGACGCGGGTACGCAGGCGCGAGGCCGGCGTCGAAACGCTCGACTTCTTGCGGCCATAGGCGTTGCGGATGCGGGTCAGCATATCGCCGAGAGGATCGCTCAATGACATGTTACGTCCTCCTTACCAGCTCGACTTGACCAGGCCCGGGATCTGGCCGTTATTGCCGAGATCACGAAGCGCGATGCGCGATACTTTGAGCTTGCGATAGTAGGCGCGCGGACGGCCGGTGACTTCGCAGCGGTTGCGGATGCGGATCTTGGCCGAGTTGCGCGGCAGTGCCGCAAGCTTCAGCTGGGCGCGGAAGCGCTCTTCCATTGGCTTGGACTGATCCATGATGATCGCCTTGAGGGCCTTGCGCTTGGCAGCGTACTGGTCCACAAGCTTGCGGCGCCTGTTGTTCTTCTCGACTGAGCTGGTCTTTGCCATTTCAGATTTTTCCTTTTCTCGCTGCCGTTACTGGCGGAAGGGGAAGTTGAAGGCCTTGAGCAATGCCCTGGCTTCGTCGTCCGTCTTCGCAGTCGTACAAACGATGACGTCCATGCCCCAGATCTGATCAACCTTGTCGTAATTGATCTCCGGGAACACGATGTGTTCCTTGATGCCCATGGCATAGTTGCCACGGCCATCGAAGCTCTTCGGATTGAGCCCGCGGAAGTCGCGGACACGCGGCAGCGCGATGTTCACGAGACGGTCGAGGAACTCATACATGCGTTCCTTGCGCAGCGTGACCTTGGCGCCGATCGGCATCTTTTCGCGGACCTTGAAGCCGGCGATCGAGTTGCGCGCATGGGTGACGACGGCCTTCTGGCCGGCGATCAGCGCAAGATCTTCCGCCGCGATCGAAGGCTTCTTCGAATCGCCGGTCGCTTCGCCGACGCCCATGTTCAGCACGATCTTGTCGATGCGCGGAACCTGCATCTCGTTCTCGTAGCCGAACTGCTCCTGCAGAGCCTTACGAATGGTCTCGTTGTAGACCTGCTTGAGGCGCGGCGTGTTCTGGGCAGTCGCCTGCTTGGTTTGAGCCTTAGCCATTGATGACTTCTCCCGAGCGCTTGGCGACGCGCACCTTCTTGCCGTCCTTCTGGAAGGTGAAACCGACACGGGTCGGCTTGCCATCCTTGGGGTCGGCCAGCGCGATGTTCGACAGTTGGATCGGCGCTTCCTTGGTGATGATCCCGCCCTCTTGGGACTGGGACTGCTTCTGGTGACGACGGATCATGTTGACGCCGCGCACCAGCGCGGTGTCTTCCTTCGGCTGTACCGAGAGGACTTCGCCCGAACGGCCCTTGTCCTTGCCGGCCAGCACGACGACCTTGTCGCCTTTTCTAATCTTCTGCATTGGTCCGGCTCCTTACAGCACTTCAGGCGCGAGCGAGATGATCTTCATGTGGTTCTTGGCGCGGAGTTCGCGCGGAACCGGTCCGAAGATACGCGTGCCGATCGGCTCCTTCTTGTTGTCGACGAGAACGGCCGCGTTCTTGTCGAAACGGATCACGCTGCCGTCCGGGCGGCGGATGTCCTTGGCCGTGCGAACCACGACCGCCTTCATCACATCGCCCTTCTTGACGCGGCCGCGCGGGATGGCTTCCTTGATCGACACCACGATGATGTCGCCCACGGAAGCGTATTTCCGCTTCGAGCCGCCCAGCACCTTGATGCACATGACACGACGGGCGCCGGAATTATCCGCGACGTCGAGGTTTGTTTGCATCTGAATCATGACTGGCCGCCTTTTTCTCTTCTAACGGGACGGGTTCTTCACCCTTCCCCGGTCTGTCCAAAATTCGTTTCGTTGCCCTGATCAGGCCTGGTCCGAAGACACGACGGTCCAGCGCTTGTCCTTGGAAATCGGCTTCGATTCCTGGATGAACACCTGATCGCCAACCTTGTGGGCGTTGTTCTCGTCGTGCGCCTTGTATTTCTTGGTCATGCGCACGGTCTTCTTCATCACGGGATGCGTGAAGCGCCGTTCGACCTTGACGACAACCGTCTTCTCGTTTTTGTCGCTGACGACGGTGCCCTGCAGAATGCGCTTTGGCATGGTTTTCGTCCTTAAGCCTTCTTAGCCGCGGACTTTTCCGCAGCGATGGTCTTGATACGCGCAATGTCCTTGCGGACCTGCCTCACGCGCGCGGTCTTCTCGAGCTGGCCGGTGGCCTTCTGGAAGCGCAGGTTGAACTGCTCCTTCTTCAGGCTGGCCAATTCGTCGGTCAGCTGGTCCTGGGTCTTGGTCCGGATGTCTTCGGCTTTCATGATCAGCCCGTCCTTATTCTGCGATGCGCTGTACGAAGCGCGTCCTGACCGAGAGCTTGGCCGCGCCGAGACGCAGCGCCTCACGGGCGGTTTCCTCATTGACGCCGTCGATCTCGAACAT
>NZ_RZSW01001040.1:0-961 GCF_003997375.1 Mesorhizobium sp. M5C.F.Ca.IN.020.29.1.1
GCCGACTGCCGCATGCCCGCCGGGCGCGTCAAGGGTGAAGCTCCGCCCGGCTGCGCCGGCCCTTGACCCACCCGGGCGGAGAGGCGGCCGCGGGGGAGGGGTCCGAAAGGGCTGAAGATGATGGTGATCCGCGAGGGATGAACCGCGCTCTGGCCCGCAATGGCCAAGGAGCCTCCCCATGCCCCTCCAATCCTCCATCCGCAAGATCTACTTCGGTGTCGCCGACCGCCGGCAGATGTTCCGTCTGTTCGACCGCCATGCCCAGCGGCCCGATCGTTGGCAGAACGACGACAGCGCGCTGTTCGCCGGAGAGTGGTTCGAGATCGCACGCGCCGAGCACGACACCATGCTCGACATCCTGCCGCCGCTCTGGATGCGCGGGGAAATGTTCGCCATGCGCGAGTTCCTCACCGACGGCGTCACCAGTGTCTTCTACACGCTGCGCATCGACGGCAAGGTCCGCTACTTCCACGCCTATTGCGACCTGGCGCAGCCGCGTTCCCCGGTCGAGATGCGCGACGCCATCGTCGAGCGCGAGTCCTGGCCGGTGACGGCGATGACGCATGAAGAGCGCCTGGAGCATATCTGGAGCGCCACCCATGATGAATATCGCGGCTACGCCGGCGAGCGCTTTCTGCCCGAGCATCGCGGCAGGCGCACCGTTCTCGTCTATGGCCGGGGGCGGACCGAGCTCAAGCTACTCGACGATCTCACCGAGGAAGAGATTGCGGCCAAGCTGCCGGTGCATTTGCGGCACCTCCCCATTCGCGTAGCGGCGTGAGGTGTGAGCGATGTTCACGTTTCCCATTCTCGCCGTCCGCAAGGTCGTCGATCGCGGCATTGCCGATGCTGCCGCCAATGGCGGCTTCCGCAATCCCTATTACGGCACCCGCCCCGGCGAGGGCGAGAAGCCCGGCCTCTGGCTAGTCGGCGACGAGGGCGTCTACATCATGTCCAACGG
>NZ_RZSW01001041.1:0-958 GCF_003997375.1 Mesorhizobium sp. M5C.F.Ca.IN.020.29.1.1
GGATTGGCTCGTGACCAAGATCGCAACACATACGGTAGCGAAAAACGCGATTGCACGCATGGCATTTCCTCCCCGATCGCCAAATCTGCCTTGGACGATCTGCGCGCGCAGACTTTCGCCGGCATGCGCCCCTTGCACGAACAGAGCGGAATATCCGCGTCCCCCGCATGGAATTGCGGCATCTACATACCACAGAATCTGGCCGGCAGATAGAAGAAGTCGACCAGCCAGATTGCCCCCGAAGCGGCTCGAGCGGCGTCGGGGCGCGGTCGGAACGCATACCGGGTAAAGGCGTTAGACCAGCTACGGTTAAGCATCTGGAAGATCAAAGATTAGAGAAGCGTCCATGAACGACGGGAGCATCCTGGAGGTGCGCCACGGCACCCTCACGATCGATGGCGACACGGTCTTTTACAGAGAGGCAGGCCCTGAAGCCGCGCCGGCGTTGCTGCTTCCGCATGGTTATCCCTGCTCATCCTTCCAATATCGCCGGCTGATGCCGGCGCTCGCCGATCGGTGGCGGACGGTTGCGCCAGACTTCCCCGGCTTTGGCTACAGTGGAACTCCCGATCCGGCACGGTTCGGTTATGATTTTGACGCTTACGCGACTTTTCTGGAGCGGTTCACCGACGCGCTGGGGCTCGGTAGCTACGCGCTGTGGCTGCACGACTACGGCTCGCAGATCGGCCTGCGGCACGCCATAGCGCATCCATCGCGGATCAGGGCCCTCATCATCCAGAATGGCGACATCTACGCGGATGCTCTTGGCCCCAAATACGAAACGATCCGACGTTTCTGGCGGGATCCTTCACCAGCGAACCGCGCGCCGCTCGAAAAGGCGGTGAGCGAGGACGGCTTTCGCGCCGAGTTCGTAGGCGAAGTCGATGACGACGTCGCTCGACGTGTCCCGCCCGATCTGTGGAAATTGCATTGGCCGCTGATGGATACGCCTGTGCGC
>NZ_RZSW01001042.1:0-958 GCF_003997375.1 Mesorhizobium sp. M5C.F.Ca.IN.020.29.1.1
GGGCGGGGGTGGGTGTGCCCGGATCGTAGGAAATCCTACGCACGCCGACTGCGTCGCGTCTACCAACCGGCGGTTGGAGGGATCGAGCGCTAGTAGAGGAGCGTAGCAACCCCTCCTCCTCGGCAGCAGCCTCGAAGGCCTTCCTAACCGTCGTCGGGCGTGCGCTCGCCTTCAATGATAGCCATGCAGACCTCGACGGCCTCCCTTCCACTTAGGTCCCCGCTTGGTCCACTTCATGAGTTCCGCAGTCGCACCCTCGGTGCAAACTGTGGGTGAGCCCAGGTTTGTCGGTTTGGACCGGAGGGTGAAACCAATGGAGAGCACCTCCTACTCGGGCGAGAGATACATCTCCGCCTCCTTAGCGGCAGCCACGAAAGCCTTTCGTATCACATGAGGGTCAATCGGATCGCCCTCCAGCGCTGACAGGCAGAGGGTCCACGCCTTGTACCAGCGAGGTCCTCTCCGGGTCCACCTCTTGAGCTGCTCAAGGGCTGCCCTCGTATTGTTGCAGCCATGCCTGACACCGTCCGTTTCAGTCTTCACGAACACCGGAGGGACGAACCAAAGAGTTGCCATGATACCTCCTACTCAGGCGAGAGATACACGCTCGCCTCCTTGGCCGCCGCCTCAAAGGCTTCACGGATCTCTTGGGGGACACTCTGCCCTCGAACGCGTCAACGCATGATTGGACCGCTTTCGTCCACTTCGGCCCCTTTATGTCCCACAGCATGAGTTCCTCGGCGGCTCCATCGACGTGGCTGCCCCCATGGCGAATGCCCGAACGGTTGGCTTTCCCGTAGACCGGGGGAGAACCAGAGGAGGACTCATGAGGGGTAAATTGGGGGATGCTCACATGTTTGGTAGAGGCGGGATCACAGCGGCGGTTCGGTCGATCTCTCTGACCGGCCTCATTTCCGGTCATGGCCAAGTCGGCCTACGCCGAGCCTGGAACATTAGC
>NZ_RZSW01001043.1:0-957 GCF_003997375.1 Mesorhizobium sp. M5C.F.Ca.IN.020.29.1.1
GTGCGGGCGCTGCTGGAGTTAGCCGGCCGAGACGGCTGAACGTGGTCGCCTACGCTGCCGAGGCCCTTTTCCAATCGAAGATCAGCTCTTCGCGGAAAGCGAAGCGTTTGATGTGGTCGGCGACGACCGTTTCCAGGCGCTCCAGCGAGCCGGCTTCGTCAGCGGTTACCGCGATATGCAGCGCTGCCGCATCGGCATCCAGAACCGCACGACCCAGTGAGAGATCGATTGTCCCGTGGTTCGGATCGAACTCGACCGGAAACTTGTGCGCCCAATGCTTGCATAGCTGCTGCAGATAACGGCTCGCATGTTCAGTGGCGACATCGACATGGCTGGTCGGCATGAATGGATTTCTCCTAAGGCAAGATGCGCCAATTTCGGAAAGCAGGCGTGATCGCCGGACAGATAGGCGCGATCTCGAGAAACGCCATAATAATGTCCGTCTCGGTCGTACCCGCCCTCGATCTTGTGATTGGTTACCAGCTTCCGGTGTTCGGCATCGACGCCCAGGGCTCGGCCTTGGCCTTGGCCGGGCCTTTCTGCAAAAGCTCGATCGAAATGCCGTCCGGCGACTTGACGAAGGCCATGTTGCCGTCGCGCGGCGGCCGATTGATGGTGACACCCTGGTCCATCAGCTGCTGGCAGGTGGCGTAGATGTCGTCGACCTCGTAGGCGAGGTGGCCGAAATTGCGGCCGCCCTTGTAGTCTTCCGGATCCCAATTGTAGGTGAGCTCGATCAGCGGCGCCTTGTCGGCGATGCCGCTTTGCTCGTCTTCGGGCGCGGCGAGGAAGATCAGCGTGTAGCGCCCCTGTTCGTTTTCGTGGCGGCGCACTTCCTTGAGGCCAAGCTTGGTGCAGTAGAAATCGAGCGAGGCATCGATGTCGGCGACACGGACCATGGTGTGGAGATAGCGCATGTGATTTCCTCGAAATGTTTGCGTTGCGGCGGAACATAGA
>NZ_RZSW01001044.1:0-956 GCF_003997375.1 Mesorhizobium sp. M5C.F.Ca.IN.020.29.1.1
GCCTAGCGCCATGCGCAGTATGGGCACCTGTGTACGTTCGCTGGCCTGGAGTAGCAATTCCCACTCCGAAAGGTCGAGGAACCAGTGTGGCAAGCGGAAACCGGTCGCACTACCATCGAGCACAACTCGATCGATCCCGATCCCGCCTGTCTTTGCCAACGGTTCCAGCGCCTGACGGTACTCGCCGTTGACGTCGAACACCACGAACGTGGCGCCGCGGGCATGATGCTCACTCGGTTTCTCAAAAAGCTCCTGCAGAATAGATGCTACTGTGCATGATTTGCCACTGCCCGTGTTGCCGAGGACCGCGACGTGGCCCCCGAAGAAGTCGTCGAGGCGAACCTTTACTGCATAGTCCTCGAACACGACGGACTGACCAATGGTCAAAACACGGAAGCGAGTAGCCTTCGTCGGAACACAGACTTGTCCGTCTGGCCCGACACCCGGCTCTTCCTCGGCTTTGGTTTCAAATATCCGATCGAGTTCGCTATCGAGGGCATACAGCGCGTCGGCGTAGAGCGAAGGGAATACCGACACACCGAACCGAAACCTACCCTCCCCTGATGCAGGCAGCATGCCTACGGGCACAACGTCGAGAAATTTCGCCGATCCGGCCTTGTCGAGATCGCCCTTCGATGACGCCCCAACGTCACGTTCGCGCAGGCCCACAACCTCGACAACTACATACTCAGCGTGGGTCGGAATCATCAGGAACGAGCCCAGACGGGCGACGTAGTGCACATCATCAAAGCCGACGACGGTGAAATTATCGGTCCCCGCGTGCATCTCGACAACGAGTCTGTCCGCTGCAACCGACGTGACTTTGCCCACGGCCCGCTTGCGATCGTCGTGGCTCATTCGGCGTCGTCCTTATCCGGAGCCAGTTCCTTCATGACTTTGCGAACCGCGTCATCAATACGCTCGCTTGGCCGCTGTGGCATGAACCGGTCAACAAT
>NZ_RZSW01001045.1:0-952 GCF_003997375.1 Mesorhizobium sp. M5C.F.Ca.IN.020.29.1.1
GATCGCGATTCCCGGCGGCGTCCGCGCATCACCAGAGCACCGGGAACTCCTCGAACCCGCCAGTGATGATCTCCTTGCGCAACTTCAGTTCTTCGGGCGCCACGGCCAGGCGCAGCGCGGGAAAGCGCTCGAAGATCGAACCGAACACCACCTTGAGTTCCAGCCTGGCCAGCGCCATGCCGACGCAGTAGTGCGGCCCGTAGGAGAACGCCAGATGCGGCTTTTCCTCGCGTCCGATGTCGAAGATTTCCGGGTCGTCGAAATGGCGCGGATCGAACGACGTCGCCGGCAGGCCGACCAGCACCTTGCTCTCCGCGGGAATATGCGTCGGTCCTCGGATAGCGCATGATGCCGTCCCAGCCCGCGCCCGGCGGGTACATGCGCAGGATTTCCTCCACCGCCTTGTCCACCAGGGAAGGATCGCCGACCAGGCGTTCGCGCTGTTGCGGATGGCGGAACATGGCCAACATGCCGAATTCAATCTGCGCCACGGTGCTCTCGTGCCCCGCCACCAGCATGCCCGCCGCCAGGCCGATCGCCTCTTCCTCGATCGCGTTGCCCTGGTCGACCGCCGCGAGCAGATCCGTCAGCAGGTTGTCGCCCGGATCCTGGCGCTTGTCCCGCATCTTGTCGCGAATGTAGGCGAGCAGTTCTTCCCAGGCCAGGCGCGACGCGCTGCGCGGGCCGCTTTCATGCTGGTGCGTCATCACCTCGTCGGACAGTCCGGCGAAAAAGGCGTGATCCTCGTAGAGCACGCCCATCAGCGCGCTGATGACCATGCCCGGGAGCGGAAAGGAGAGGTGGCGCCGCAGGTCGGCGGGCTGGGGCTGGGCCGCCAGCGTCTCGAACAAATGCCCGGCGATCGCCTCGATCTGCTGCGCGAGCAGCTTGACCCTGCGGTTGCTGAAGGCCGGCGCCACGATCGTGCGTAACCGGGCATGCTCGCCCCCCT
>NZ_RZSW01001046.1:0-951 GCF_003997375.1 Mesorhizobium sp. M5C.F.Ca.IN.020.29.1.1
GCCCACATGCTGCCGCGCGGGCCCTCGCGCAGCCGGTCCTGACCGATTGCCGCGCCGATGACGGTCTCGGCGAGACGGCGCTCGTCGCGCAGATAACGCCAGGTCATGGAACCGCGCCACGGTTTGAGCCGGCTTTGCCAGCGCTCAGGAATCGAAAGGTCCGGTCGATTCCTGCTGGGCACTTTCGTCCAGATGGGCTGGCTAGGGACGAACCCGATCAGATCCGCCACATGGTCGAGCGCTGCCACAAAAGGGACGCCCTCGAGGTGCTCGACCAGGCGGAATACGTCTCCCTTGGCGTCAGACAGCGGATCGAACCAGCCCTTGCCATCGTGAATAACGATGATGATCTCGTCATCGCGCCGGAACTTGACGGCGCGTTTCGTGCTCTCCTTGCGATCGACCGCGAAGCCCGCCCGCTCCAGCACCGCGGCACACAGCACGCCGCTTCTGAGTTCCTCGACATCGCTCTTTTCCATTCCACTCCCGGCGCCCATGAGGTTCCGGCCTTTCCTGTTCGGTTTCCTTCCCGCGTATCCCGCGGATCCAGACCCCACCGCCGCGAAGAGCGAAGGGGGCAAGGGCGCGGCTGGCAACTGAGGAATTCCGCAGGGCCAATGGGGATTGCCCGGCCGCGGCGCAGCCTCCCTTGCCGCCGCCCGCTCGCAAGCGGCACCATCACGGCGCATCGGCGCGTCAATCGGCAGGCGGCTGGGAAGCAGTCCGCGCAGCCCGGCAATTCGTACAGGGTGAGCCGTTAGGTTCGAGGCCGGGGCGTTGCGCTAAAAGCTGTTTTGGGCAAGACTTTCCCAGGCAAATCAGGGCGTTTCGCCCGGCGATCTTGCTGTCAGCAAAAAACAGGTCGCGGTTATGTTGAATCGAAACCCGTGCAAACGGGATCGTCGAGGGAAGTGGTGCGATGACGATAGTGGACCGGCTGCGGGCCTGCTG
>NZ_RZSW01001047.1:0-950 GCF_003997375.1 Mesorhizobium sp. M5C.F.Ca.IN.020.29.1.1
GTCCAAGACTGCGCGCGCGGCTACGGCGGCGCGGTGACGTTCTGCCAGATCGATGCGCTCGGGGCGTCGGAGTTTGCCCAGACCCCGGTCGGTCGCATTTGGTCCGGAGCGTTGGGGTGTCACACCTACAACCGCCGGTCTGGCTTGGAGGTGATCGACCTGTTCGGGCATATCCGGGGTTTGCGAGAGGTCACGACCTCCTATCGTTTGCTGGTACCCGACGCGCCGGTTTCGGGACCGCGTGGGGTCTCGGGACCGCGTGGGCAGTCCCTCTCTTGGCCGGTCTCGTCCGGGTCAGCCCACCCGTAGCCCAGGTGGTCGAGCGCAAGGTACCCCGCCTGCGAAGGGCCGTGGCGCGCGCGACCTTTCTCGGGCACAGAATAAGCTGGGATATCACGGCCGAGTGAAGGAGCGAGCCCCACCTCCACATCGCAGCTTCTGGCCCAGTGGCAATGTCAGCGTTGCGATGGACGTTCATTTCTTCGCGCCGACGACCTTCGCTGCCTTCCGCACGGTTCGCTCAGTAGAAATTGTCGCTTATGAGCTAGTGCCGGCCGCAGGTCGATGGATGTCCCCGCTGGCGTTGAAGGTGGCCCCAGAGGTCTAATCGGGTTTGGCAAAGCTGCCAGCACAGCTGCTGAAGATGATCGGTGGCGCTGCCGTGCTATCCGCGCAGGTGGTATGGACTGGAAATAACCTGAAGGGATACCCCAAAAGGGCTAATCTTCTATTGTCTTTTCCTAACACTCTATCGTCCTTCCATTTCAGACCTGAATCAGTAATCGTCGTATAACAACCTAAGACTAGGGGGGACAAGAGTACCGATCTTCTTTCATTTCATCTCCTTTCATTATATGGCCGGGAGTCCGCATATGGTTGGATCAAGCACATCCGTGGATGTGGCGGTCATTGGAGCTGGTCGCTGCGGATTGTCGCTGGCGGCGCATTTG
>NZ_RZSW01001048.1:0-938 GCF_003997375.1 Mesorhizobium sp. M5C.F.Ca.IN.020.29.1.1
CCTTTACCAGTTCAGCGGGCTGAAGGAAGCCTGCCTGACGAAGTGCAAAAACCCGTTCTCGATCCTGTTTTCGAACTGGAGTGCGAGGTCCGGCCGGATTTTCCGGCTCGGCATGGAGCAGGGCGTCTGGTGTCTCGGCTGCTGCTGGGCGCTGATGCTGGTGATGTTCGCCGTCGGTGTGATGAACTTGTTTTGGATGGCGCTGATCGGCCTGTTCACCTTGATCGAAAAACAGACAGCGGGCAGGCTGCCAACCCGGATCGCCGGTGCGATACTGCTTGTCTGGGCAGCCGCCCTGCTAGTAGTCTCGGCATAGGGAGAGAAGTCGATGGCGGATCAAGGCTGGGCAATGAAAGGAGAGCTGGTACTCTCCTGCAATTGCACGGTTTTTTGTCCTTGCGTGCTGTCTCTCGGCAGTCATCCGCCCACAGAGGGCTATTGTCAGACCTGGGCGGGGTTCCGCATCGATGCCGGCCATTTCGGCGAGGTCGACCTGTCCGGCCTCAACCTTGGGCTGATCATGGAAATTCCCGGCTATATGAGCCGCGGCAACTGGACCGCCGGACTGTTCATCGACAAGCGCGCCTCAGCCTACGCGGTAAAGGCGCTGACCAGGATTTTCACCGGCAAGGCTGGCGGAACCACCTCGCTGCTCTCGATCCTGGTCGGAAAGTTCCTCGGCGTCGAGCAAGCGCCGATCACCTATGAGACGCGCGACAGGACGCGGATTTTCCAGATACCGAAGATCATCGACGGAGCGGTGACGCCGATCCCAGGCAAGGACCGCGACAAGGATACGGTGATCAGCAATTCCGAATACTGGATCGCACCGGAAATCATCGTCGCCCGGTCCGACAAGAGCAAGATGCGGGCCTTCGGCCGCAACTGGAATTTTGCCGGCCGCTCGGCCGAAATCTGCAAGCTGGACTGGCGGGGCC
>NZ_RZSW01001049.1:0-935 GCF_003997375.1 Mesorhizobium sp. M5C.F.Ca.IN.020.29.1.1
GTCCTCCTCGGCCCGCAGCTCGAGATACTCGATCCGGGCAAAGCCTGCCGCGGCAATCGCCGCCCGCGCCTCGTCGAGCGTCGCGTCGACCGGCGCTCGGCCGGCGATGCGCGCGGCCGCCTCGAACAGTATTTCGGCGAGCTTCGGCGCGACCTGCCGCTCCGACGGCGACAAGCGCACGTTGCGCGACGACATCGCCAGGCTGTCCTCTTCGCGCACGGTCGGGCAGGCGACGATATCGATCGGAATATCGAGGTCGCGGGCGAGCCGGCGCACGACGTGCAATTGCTGGAAATCCTTTTCGCCAAAGAAGGCGAGATCGGCGCCCGTCTGCAGGAAGAGTTTTGCCACGACCGTCGCCACGCCGTCGAAATGCCCCGGCCGGAACGCGCCGCACAGGCCCTCGCTCACCCCGCCCACCGAAACCGTGGTGGCAAAACCGTCCGGATACATTTCCGCGCCGTCCGGCACGTAGAGGATGTGGGCGCCGAGCGGCGCCAGCTTGGTGGCGTCCTCATGCTCGGTGCGCGGATAGGCGGCGAGATCGGCGGCGCTGTTGAACTGCTTCGGATTGACGAAGAGCGTCACGATCACCCGGTCGGCGCGTTCCAACGCGGCGCGCACCAGGCTGAGATGGCCTTCATGCAGGGTGCCCATGGTCGGCACCACGGCGACCTTGAGGCCTTCGCTGCGCCATGCGGCCTCGGTCCTGCGAAGTTCGGCGACGGTGCGGACGATCGATATGCTCATGCGGCTTCTCCTGCACTGAGGGATTTTGGTGCATCGCCAAACACGTGCTCGGCGGCCGGAAAGCGGCGCTCGCGCACCTCCTGTGCGTAAGCCGCGATCGCCGCCTCAGCAGCCTCGCCGAGCTCGGCATAGCGCTTGACGAATTTCGGCCGGAAGTCGCCAAACAGGCCCAGCATGTCGTCGAC
>NZ_RZSW01000104.1:0-14272 GCF_003997375.1 Mesorhizobium sp. M5C.F.Ca.IN.020.29.1.1
GTCGTCGCAACCCGCATGCTCCCCAGTGCCTTTCTTAACCCAGCCGCCGCTCTCGCTGCTGAGCGGCTGGTCCTGCCGGAAGCTTCCGGCCACCAGCAAAGCCCCTCTCTTCAACTTTCCGCAGAGGTCATCCGATGAGCCATTCACAAGCCACGACACGCAACCACGTTATTTCCGTCGGAGTTGCCACCGCATCTCCGGCGACGTTCATCACGCGAGCGCGTGCGTCCCTGGCCGCGCTCTTGGTTGCCGGCGGCCTGCTGTTGCCGGGCGCCGCTTCCGCGCAGCAGGCCGACGGCGAGCGGCTGTTCCGGCAACGCTGCGGCAGCTGCCACAGTTTGGAGCCAGGCCAGAACAGAACCGGTCCGCATCTGTCGGGCGTTATCGGCCGCAAGGCCGGCAGTGTCGAGGGCGCCCGCTATTCGGCCGCGCTGCGAGAATCGGCCATCGTCTGGGAAGGCCGCACCCTCGATACCTTCCTCGCGGCGCCACGCCGGATGGTTCCGGGCACGTCGATGACAGTGGGCGTTCCCAACCCCGCTCAGCGCGCCGCGATCATCGGCTATCTGGAAGGTGCGGTCGCACAATAGTGTCCGCTGATGAAACCAAGGCGTAGCCCTGTTCAATCGACCTGCCCAGAGTATCCGCGAAGCTGTGAGTACCGGCGGATCTGCTCAGGGGTAAGCAATTCGGCCATCTCGAGATGATAGCGCAGGTGCGCTGCCCGTAGCACGCCTTGCACGTCGGCGATGGTCTTTGTCAGTTCAGCGAGTTGTGCCGAAATTATCTTTCGTTCGGAAAACAAGCGGTCAAGTTCGGTCTCTTTCTCGATGATGCGTAGTCCGAGCGGGATGGTTTCTGCCTTCATCCGATCCAGCAGGGCCTTGGTCCGCGACGCCTGTTCATCGGTGACGCCAAGGGCATCCCGCAGTTCGAGGACATGTGACGGACCCGGATAGGAGTTGAGTTCGGCCGCCAGCGCCAGACCCATCCCTCGCCCGGCCAAAAGATCAGCCATCTGCTCGCCCGAGAGCGCTTTCACGCGGCGTTTCTCCATCCCGGAATAAGAAGATGTGGCTGGATCCTTTCCTTCAGCGGCCTTGTGATGGTTGATGCTGCCATGCTGCTGTGCCAGCCCGTGAGGGACGGCAAGGAAAGTCAGCATGAGAGACAGCACGGCAATGGGGATGCGGTTCATCAAGCGATCTCCGGCGTTTCTTCTTGCGAGGTTTGACACGGCCGCGGGAACTGAAACATGATTGCGATCATGTCTGAACTCCTCTTCGAGCGATTCCTTGAACTCGCGGAACGCGAGCAATCTCTCCCTGCCGGCAGCGTCCTGTTTCGTATGGACGACCCGGTCTTGTCGCTCTTCCTGGTCACCGCGGGAGAACTGCGCCTTGTCCGGGCACTTCCTGACGGGTTCCAGCTGACGTTGCAGCGTGCCGGCTCGGCTTCGATCCTGGCCGAGGCTTCGCTGTTTGCGGATCGATACCATTGCGACGCCTTGGCGACCGAGGAATCGACGGTGCGCGCTGTATCGATCACCAGGGCCAAGGCGGTGCTCGAAAGCGATCGCGCGCTGGCCTCCTCACTGCTGCGACACTTGGCGGGCGAGGTCCACCGGACGCGAACGCGAGCCGAGATATTATCCCTGAAATCCGTCGCGGCGAAAGTTAGTGCCTGGATGGCATGCAACGGCGGCGTCTTGCCGCCCAAGGGACGCTGGCATCACGTTGCGTCGGAGATCGCCGTTACGCCGGAGGCGTTTTATCGAGAGCTTGCCCGTCGGCGATGATGTGCCGCCACAATGCGGCTCATCGTGCGGATGATTCTCGCCGAGCAAAGAGGCGGTTCAGTTTGTCGTGGCGACGGCGCATGTCGTCCGGCCAGCGCGACTTGATATAGGACAAGGCCGCGATGATATCGGCGTCGGTCAGGAGTCCCCCGAAAGCTGGCATCCGCGTTTTGTAATCCTTGAGGTTGGCGGCTTCGGCGACACCGAGTTTCGTTATCCTGAACAGCAGTGTGTCCGGGTGGTGCCAGGTGTGACCGCTTTCGTCGTGGGGCGGGGCCGGAAGGAATCCATCCTTGTCCTGCGCTTTCCAGCCCGTTTGACCTTCGAGGTTCCTGCCATGGCAAGAGGCGCAATGCGCCACGTAAACGGCCTCGCCGCGCGCAATGACACGGGCATCGTCGGCCTTGAGGATCCCGCCCGACTTGCCCCCGAAAACAAGAACCACGTAGACCGCCACCAAGGCGGCGAGAGCAAGCGCCAGCGCCAGCTTTCCAGTCACCCTACGATCCACTGTGTCACCGCATCAACGACCGAGTTCGGTCCAGTTGACGCCGCCGTCGGTGCTGGCCAGGATATCACCTTGGTGAGACGCCACGAATATCCGATCCTTGTCGGCCGGATCGACCGCGAGATGCAGCAGGATTCGATCACTCAAGCCGCTTGAAAGAGGCGCGAAGTTCAGAGCAGCCTCCGCGGATCGGACAAGTCCTCGTCCCACCACGAACGCGTAGACGGAACCGTCGGCCGTCACCTCAACGAGACTGACGGGCGCGCCATCGACGACCGTTTCCCAGATCAGGCCTCCATTCCTACTGACCGACAGACCTCCTTCAGTCGCGGCGTAAATGGTGTCGGCGTCCTTTGCCGATGCGGCGAGGTCGATCAGCTTTTCGGGCAGCAGTCCAACCACCGACCATGTCTTCCCGGCATCGCGGCTCACCTGTAGGCCGCCGTAGGCGCCGTAGAGAACCTGAGGATCGGCCGAGCTGACCGTCATCTGGTGAAAGTCGACCGGCCCGTCTGCACCCGGCGCGATCTGCGTCCATGTCGCGCCGTTGTCGGTCGAGGCGATGAATCCGAGATTACCGCCGCCTGCGGGGTGGCCGCTGGCGTAAAGCGACCTCGGGTCGGATGGGTCCGGAGTGAATCCCATGAAATCCTGCACCGGCGAAATGAGCTCTGCCTTTCCGTCCGACCCGGCGCGAAAGAGTCCATGGTGGGTCGCTATCAGAAGCTTTTGCGAATTTTCCCTGTCCACAGCTAGCCCATGGATGTGGGTGCGCTCTTTCAGCTGCGAAACCGAAACCGCCTCGGCTCCCGCAGTCGATCCGGTCGAGGTGGCCGCAATCAGACTGGCGACCAGAATTCCCAGTAGTTGTCTCATCTCGTCGCCTCCAACTTCGCCCTTACCATCATGACGGGCATGATATCAGGACCAGGACTGCGGTGCATCGGACATGTCTGCGCAGCCCAGCCCGCCGTCTGACCGACGCGGAGGTTTCAACCCGGTCAGAGTGACCGCGACGAGCCGGCGGACCGCGGCCTTGGATCGCAGGCTGCTGGCTGCCGTGAGGGCGTGGAGGCAATAGGTCGCAAGCTCGTCAGGCGCGACGTCGTCCCGGAGATCGCCCGTCGCAGCACCCTCGGCCAGCAGATCGCGGATGAGATGGTGGAGCTGATGCTGCGCCTTGACGACGTGTTCGCCTCGATGCAGGCGTGCCGCGAGTTGGGTGCCATGATGTTCGTGTGAAATGAACGCATAGGCCTCAAGTACCGCTTTTAGCCGCTCCCCGGCGTCGCCAACCTGGTCCCGAATGGTAATGAGATGGTCAAGGTGACCGGTGACCTGACGTTCGTGCCAGGCGACGAGGATCGCTTCAACGTCCCGAAAATACTTGTACAGCGTCGCGCGACCTATTCCAGTCTCCTCGGCGATCTTCGCCATCGTCACCGACAGCAGCCCCCGCTCGGCCACCAGCGCCGCGGTGGCGTCGAGGGTCGCGTCGCGTACCGCGCGACGGTGGGCATCGATGGTTTCGTTCCACAGCTTCGGCACCGCCCCAATATACGTGGCGTATCACCGATGTCGAGATGCGAGACACAGCGACTTGACATAGACACATTGTCTCGATAAAGTTTTCGTAGTCATGGAACTCGATACCGCGCGCGACGCAGGAGACGCACATGGCCGACCCGCCCGATTACCCCGGCACACCGCGCTGGGTGAAAGTGTCGGGGATTATCGTGATCGTCCTGATCCTGCTGGTGATCGCTGCGCTCTTCACCGGCGTCGGCGGGCCTCACGGTCCCGGTCGGCACCTGCCGTCCTCCAGCGTTACAGAGCCTGGCATGCAACAGCCATGACCATGACACCCGGCCTTCGAAAGTTCGCGCTCACCGCGCATGTCGCTTCGTCGGTCGGCACGCTCGGCGCGGTCGCCGGCTTCCTGGCTCTCGCCGTCGCCGGCTTGGCCAGCAAGGATCTGCAGACGGTGCGCGCCGCCTATCTCGCGATGGAGTTGACCGCCTGGTACGTTATCGTCCCGTTGGTTCTCGTCTCATTGGTCACCGGACTTGTCCAGTCGCTGGGCACCAATTGGGGCCTGTTCCGGCACTACTGGGTCCTGGCGAAGCTTCTGCTGAATATTCTTGTCACCGTCGTCCTGCTGCTTCAGCTGAATCTGATTGGCTATCTGGCAGACATCGCGGCAGAGACGACGTTTTCCAGCGCTGATCTTCGGGAACTGAGGATATCACCTGTGATCCACGCCGCGGGAGGGCTGCTCGTGTTGCTCCTGCCTGTGGCGCTGTCGCTATACAAGCCGCGAGGCCTGACCCCGTACGGGTGGCGCAAGCAGCATGAGGGGCCGACGGCTCTGCATCCATAGATGCAGTCCGCTCCGTCTACGCTAGCAACCCACCGCATCGGAACAAAGTTTCCGCGCTTCCGTTACGCAACATGTCATGCGTTGCTCGCGGATCCCTGACCGGTTGGACCGACCTCCAAAACCATGAACGCATTCATGCCCCGAGCCGGCGCCCGGGCCGAGACCTCGGCACCGCGCGTCATAGTTCAAGATTAGAAGATGAATCATGGCAAGTACCAAACTCACGTTCGCCATGGCACTGTTGCTGTCGGGTTTCGCCCCGGCGGCGTTCGCTCAGCAATCCTCCGACCAGCCTATGGATGTGGCTCCGACGCCCCTGCCGGAGCAATGCGGTCAGGCTGAAGGCGCATCAGCAGGGCACACCACGCCTGGAATGGCAGGCATGGACATGTCGGGCATGGATGAAGCGCACAAGGCCAACATGGCGGCGATGATGAAGATGCATCCTGCCATGATGCAAGAGATGATGGCCAAAGACCCTGATGTCGCCTTCGCCTGCGGGATGATCGCGCATCACCAGGGCGCGATCGACATGGCCGAAGTCGAGCTGAAATACGGCGACAATGACGAAGCCAAAAAGATGGCTCAGAAGATCATCGACGCCCAGACTAACGAAATCGGTGAGTTCAAGCAGTGGCTTGATGCCAACGCAAAGTGATCGTCAGGAGACGTCGTAAGCCGCTTCTCGACTCGAACAAGGAACACCTTCCATGCATCACCTTAGCCCCGAAATGAAAAGCTGCATCGACGAATGCGTGCGCTGTTATTCCGTGTGCCTTTCGACCGCCATGGGCCACTGCCTGGAACTGGGCGGCCAACACACCGAAAAGCGGCACTTCACGTTGATGATGGCATGCGCCGAGATCTGCCGGACATCGGCGCATTTCATGCTCATCGGTTCCGAGCACCACAAGCATACCTGTAGCGAATGCGCCGAGATCTGCAGCGAATGTGCGGATGACTGTGAGCGCATTGGCCACATGCAGGAATGCGTCGAGGCCTGCCGTCGCTGCGCGGAGAGCTGCCGGAAAATGGCAGCCTAAAATCTTGTCCGAGGCCCCCTGGTTCAGAACCCGCGCCCTCGTTACTACGATTGTCATTTGAAGAACACAAACTTGACCAAGCCAGCGGTCACCAGCACGACCAGAGCGAGGAGGATGAAGCCTGTACGCCCATTCCCCACATTCCCCGGACATCATCTGATCCATAATTTCGCTCCTATTCCGCGGCCAACTTCAGTTCAGCGTCTGCTCTTGGCTCATCGACCATACTCCGGCTCGGCAACCGCCAGCCCTTGACGATGCCGTAGACGGGCCGGAATCACGACGAGCGTCAGGACGCCGATCATGGGCATGGCTCGAGTGCTGCGCGCTTCGAGGGATGTCCGGCCCTTTCGATTGCCTCCGCCGCTCTGCCGAAAATGGAGATTCGATTCGAATACCGATGCGATAGGTGATAGTCTCTTCTTCGATCCTCGGGAGGAGGAGATGCGCGCCATTGCATTTTTTGCCGGCGTGTTGGTGGCTACGCCCTCGATGGCGGCGGAGCAACTGATCTTTTACACTGCCAATTTTCCAGATGCCACCTCAGTCCAGCTCGGCATCCTGAACAATAGCGTCTCGCGAGATGGGGACTATGACTTCGACGTCGCTATTGGCCTGGTCGAAACAGACGCGAACGGCGCCATCAGGTATGAAGATACCGGCAAGCATCGTGCACGCGTTCGCTGCAATTATCCGGCGTATGTAAGCGTGGGCGCGCGAAGATATCCTATAGAGATGCCTCTAAGCCGTTCCGCACCTGACGATTGGAAAGAGAATCTCTGGATAACATTCTGCGCGGCCCCCTCATCATGAAGCGCGTTTTTGCCTGATCGGACGGCGGCCGCGGGTTGTTTTGCAACCCGCGGCGCTAGTCGTGGATCACTTAATATCGGTGACCGTTATGCGTCCGTTGACACGGTCGGCTGTAAACTCGATCGCCTGCCCCGCCTTGACCTTCTCGAGCATACCGCCCTCCGCGACGACGAACACCATCGTCATGGCGGGCATATCGAGATTGGTCAGCGGCTCGTGCTTGATCGTCAGTTTCTTCTGTTTGGCGTCGACCTTGATGACTTCGCCCTTCACGTATTCCTGCGCGAGCGCGCTTCCGCCGATGGCGAGCATGAGCGCGAGTGTCGAGAGTGCCTTTACCAATAGTGTCATGATCTGCTTCCTTTGCGGTTTGGCGGTCAGTTGGCGACGGTGATGTCGCCCTTCATGCCGGAATCGTAGTGACCCGGAACCAGGCAGGCGAAACCGAATTCCCCGGCATTGGCGAACGTCCAGATGATCTCGCCTCTGGCGCCGGGCGCCAGCCGGATCGCGTTGGGATCGGCGTGCTCCATCTCGGGGAACTTCTCCATCAGCGCCTTGTGCTCCATGATCCCCTCATGGACGTCCATGACGAACTCGTGGTCGACTTGGCCCTTGTTGACGAACTTCAGGCGAACGGTCTCGCCCTTCTTGACCTTGAGCACGGCCGGTTGGAACAACATCGTCCCGTCGTCCTTCTCCGACATCGAGATGTTGACAGTCCGCTTTGCCTTGCCAGCCTCACCAGGGTTGCCGATCGGCATCGTGGCGGCTTTGTCGCCGTGGCCTCCGGCATGGGTTCCACCGGCAAGAGCTGCTTCCGAACTGACCGCCATCAAAACGGCCGCTGCGATTATGTGTTTCATGCTGCACTTTCTCTTATTGTTGAGGTTGAGGGTTTCGGTTTCTCATCCCTGTTTGCCGTGACCGCCGTGCGCTGCCGGGGCCATCGTTTTTGCGTCGCCTGATTTCGTCGGAGCGGGGACTTCTCCCTTCCACTCGTAAGCCACGGTTCCCTCCGGGTGCTGGTACCAGCCCGGATCAGCGTAATCGTTCGAGGCAAGGCCCTCGCGAACCTTCACGACCGAGAACATCCCGCCCATCTCGATGGCGCCGAATTGGCCCCAGCCGGTCATCATCGGGATTGTGTTGTCGGGAAGTGGCATCTCCATCTCGCCCATGTCGGCCATGCCGCGGTCACCCATGGCCATGTATTCGGGCTGGACCCGGCGGATTTTGTCGGTGACCTTCGAGTTGTCGACGCCGATGAACGTGGGCACGTCGTGGCCCATGGCGTTCATTGTGTGGTGCGACTTATGGCAATGGATCGCCCAGTCGCCCTCGTATTTGGCTTCGAACTCATATGCCCGCATGGCGCCGACGGGGATGTCGATCGACACTTCCGGCCACCGCGCCTCCGGCCGGACCCAGCCGCCATCGGTGCAGGTCACCTCGAAGTCGTAGCCATGCATGTGGATCGGATGATTGGTCATGGTCAGGTTGCCCACACGGACCCTGACCCGGTCGTTTTTCGCCACTGGAAGATGACTGATCCCCGGAAAGACGCGGCTGTTCCAGCCCCAGAGATTGAAATCGGTCATCTCCATGATACGCGGGACGTACGACCCCGGTTCAATGTCGAAAGCATTCAGCAGGAACACGAAATCGCGGTCCACGCGCATGAATTTAGAGTCTTTGGGATGAATGACGAAGAAGCCCATCATGCCCATCGCCATCTGGACCATTTCGTCGGCGTGCGGGTGGTACATGAATGTGCCGCTCTTCACGAGGTCGAACTCGTAGACGAAGGTCTTGCCCGACGGAATTCCCGGCTGCGTCAGTCCGGTCACGCCGTCCATGCCGTTTGGCAGGATCATGCCGTGCCAGTGGATGGTGGTGTGCTCGGGTAGCTTGTTGGTCACGAAGATGCGCACACGGTCGCCTTCGACCGCCTCGATCGTCGGACCGGGAGATTGACCGTTGTAGCCCCACAGATACGCAGTAGTTCCGGGCGCCAGCTCCCGCTCGACCGGCTCGGCGACAAGGTGAAATTCCTTCACGCCGTTGTTCATACGATGCGGAAGGGTCCAACCATTAAGGGTCACCACCGGCTGGTAGTCGGGCCCGCTCGTCGGGAAGATCGGCGGCTGCATGTCCGGTGACTCCATGACGGCCGCATCCGGCAAGCCCATCGCCGAGGTTTTGGTCCATGCAGTGGCGCCGGCGAGCAGGGCTCCCGCGCCTAGCAACTGGCGTCTTGAAAGCATTTTTCTTCTCCTTGAGTTCAGTGGCTTTCGGCGCCCGCTTCGACCGCGGCCGGTGCATCGCCGCCTCCGGACGAGCTTGCGCCACCACCGTGGATGGCGGTTCCGAGGTTGACGTCGGCCAGCCAAAAATTGCGCTTGGCATTGAGGGAAAGCATGATCGAGCTGATTTTCGCGCGTGTGTCCGCCAGCAGCTCGAACGTGTTGGTGATCATGCCGTTGTAGGTGAGGACCGACTCCGCCTCGATCTTTGTTCGCAGCGGCACAACATTGTTCCGATAGTGCCGGGCAATGTCGTAGGTCGAACGGTAGCTGTCATAGGCGGATCTGGCCTCCGACCGGATGTTGACGGCCTTTTCCGCGATCCGGTTTGCGGCTTGCATGTAGGCAAGCTCGGCTTTGCGCATGCGTGCCTTGCCGGTATCGAAAATCGGAATGACGAACTCGAGCTCCAGAGTGGGTGAGACGCTCGTCTCCGTTCCGCCCTCCTCCGACTCCTCGCGTTCCACCTCCACGCCGGAAAGCAGTTCCAGATCGCTGACGTAGCGGGTCGCCTCGGTCAGACTGTAGGATTTCGCCAGCGCTTCCAGCTCAAGTTTCGCGATCTCGAGGTCAACGCGATTTTTTAGCGCCTCCGCCTCGATTGCGCGTTTGGCCTTGGCCCCTTTCGGCAAGGCTGGAAGCATGTTGGGGACTGAATAATCGACATCCGGTCCCCATAGACCCATCAGCCGGGTGAGCTCTTCCTTGGCGGTCCGCGCGGCGAGCCGCGCCTCCGCCGCCTGACCGGTGATCTCGGCATAAAAGACGTGTTCGCGGGCCTGGCCGGTCTTTGTGAAGGCGCCTGTCTCGCCAAGTTTTTGAGCGAGTTCGGAGGCAGCGTCAGCGGCGGCTTGCGCCTTGTTCAGATACGAAACGCTCTCCCAGGCTGAGACAGCATTGATCCAGGCCCGCCGCGTGTCCGCGGCCAGTCGTAGCGTTTCTTCGGCGGCGCGGAGCTGGGCCTGACGGAAGCGTGCATCCGCGACTGCGACACGCCGCTTGTGTGTCGCCAGCGCAAGGATGTTGCTGACCACCGCTCCTTCGATAGTCCGCACAGGATCGACGCCGATCATGCCAACCGAGATCGTCGGATTGACGAGCATCGATTCCTGCCACATGTCGGCCGCCGACAGGCCGATCTCGGCGTAGGCAGCCTGCAGACCCTTGTTGTTGAGCAAGGCGACCTGCACCGCGGTGTCTGGACCGATTGTCTTCTTCTGAACGAGGCTCTTCACGCGCTCCGAGACCGTCCGCGCTTCCTCGCTGGACTGCACCCAGACGGTTTTCTTGCCGGTCACGGATTCGGCGCGCGCCGCGACTGTCGTGAATCCGGCCATCGGGGCTGAAATGCCATTAAAGGCCTCGCTGGTGGTGCATCCGGCAGCGATCAGCGGGATGGTTACCACCGCAGCTATGCTCAGGGGCCGGCGCTTCATGATCCGGCTCCCGGGTTTGCAGAGGAGCGTTCTTCATTGAGACGCCGCCAATTCTGCGGATCCACCGGGTCCCGGTGGCGATAGTCGACCACGACCGGGTGGTAGTGCGTATCACGGATGCCCATTGCGGGATCGGCCGGATTGAAGGCGGGAAGGATGTCCGGCGGCGTGGTTGCCGCACATCCGGCAACTAACAGCGATGCGAGCATCGCGGAGCTTGCGATTTTCATTGTAGACCTGAAGCTTGACGTATGCGTTTGGCCGCGCGGGAACGGATTCCCGACGCTGCGCGAACACCCCGAAAGGGCGCGTCAGCTCAGATGTTTGGGGGGCCTTATGAGCGCAGTGTATTCGCCAAGCGGTAAGGTGACGTCAACGACGAGCGCAAAGCAGCGGGAGACAACATGCTCCAAGTGAGGGCAGTCGACCGGCACCGCATTTGCCGGCGCGCAATGGACTTCACAGCTCTTGTCGGAGGATTGCTTGGCGCCGTGATGATGCTCCGACGTATCCGTGTCGTCCGCAGTGGCGCCGTCATGGCCCATGTCGTGTGCGGATGTCTCGGCTTGGAGATCTGCCCCGGCGTGAAAACCCGTGGCATTGGCTGTGGCGAACAGACCAGGCTGAAGAGCCGACATGACCAAGAACACAACCGCCAGCATTGCTCGGACCGGTATGCTTCCTAAGATCGTAATTCGACCAAGAGCCCTCATCGCACCCTTCCGACAATTGTTCGTCTGATTTGTCAAGGTCGGGGCGGTCACTTTGCTGCGGTGCAACCAAAAGTGAACGCAACTACCTGCCGGTTTACATCAGGCCCAACACCGCCCCGGCAACAACCAGATAACGCAAAACCTTCGCGAGGGCGACGATTGCGACAAAGCTCCATAGCGGCTCGCGCAAAACCCCAGCGACCACGGTCAGTGGATCGCCGATGATCGGCATCCAGCTTAACAGAAGCGACCATCTTCCATAACGGTGATACCATCTCATGGCGCGGTTGAGCGTCGCGGGAGGCAGCGGAAACCAAGGCCTGTCCCGGAAGCGTTCGATGCCTCGACCAAGCCCCCAATTCACCGCCGAGCCCAGGACGTTG
The DNA here is from genome assembly GCF_003997375.1 of Mesorhizobium sp. M5C.F.Ca.IN.020.29.1.1. Classification (NCBI taxonomy): domain Bacteria; kingdom Pseudomonadati; phylum Pseudomonadota; class Alphaproteobacteria; order Hyphomicrobiales; family Phyllobacteriaceae; genus Mesorhizobium; species Mesorhizobium sp. M5C.F.Ca.IN.020.29.1.1. The sequence goes on from NZ_RZSW01000104.1 coordinate 11,381, forward strand.
CCTATGCTGGCGACAACAACCAACATTGCGGGCGAGAAGGAATGTGTGGCGAGGAGCCCGGCAAGTGCGGCCTCCGACTGCGCCGGAAGGATGGTCGCCGCGGCGAAGGCAATGGCAAACAGGCCGCCGTAGACGGCAAACACATCCATCTATGTTTCGCCTTGCGGAAAGGCTTCAGGGTTGCACATCGATCACGACCATCAGTCCGCCACCGCCCTTCTCTTCGACATTGTTGTTGGTCGTATGATGCCCGATATGGCAGTGGATCAGCCATTTTCCGGGGCGGCGTGCCTGCCAGACGACATCGTAGCGTTGCCCTGGTCCGACGTTGACTGTGTCGGCAAGGAAACGCGCCGACTCCGGCATAGTCTCGCCATCGCGGGCGACAACTTCGAATGGACCGCCGTGGATGTGCATCGGGTGGATAAACCCATTATTGGTGCCGATGAAGCGCACTTTCAGAGTTTCGCCGACCTTCATCCTGATTGTGTCGGTTGACGGATAGGCGCGGCCGTTGATGGTGAAATAATTCGGCTGCCCGCCGTCCATCGGCATCGACGGAAAAGTCAGGCCCTCCCGCATCAGCCATTCCTGAAGCTGAATAACATAGTCGTGGTCGGCCGCAATCTCGTCCTGGGGATTGGCGGGATCGATGATGAGCGCGCCGTAGAGTCCGAGCGCCTGCTGGCGATCGACATGGTCATGCGAGTGATAGAAGTAGGTCCCCGACTGGCCCGCCGTGAATTCATATCGGTAGCTGCCGCCGGGCGGGATCGGCTCCTGCGTGATCTCGGCCGGGCCATCCATTTCGTTCGGCAGGATCAACCCGTGCCAATGGAGCGTCGTACTCTCCGGCAGCCGATTCGTGACATTGATGCGCACCCGGTCGCCTTGCCGGATATGCAACCGCGGGCCGGGAACCTGCCCGTTGATCGCATAGGCGTCGACTTTCACGTCCGGCAGGATCGCCCAGCGGATGACCGAGGTTTCCAGGTCGAACACCTTTACCCCGTTCTCCATCCTGGCTTCCAGTTCCCGGTCGCCGCGAACTTCCAAGCCATGGCTGGCCGTGATCAGGCGAGGATGCACGGCGGTCATGTCCAGCATCGCTGCAGCCGGCGTGTCGCGGTCCATGATCATGCCGGGCGGCATGATGGCGCCGCCTACGTCTCGCGCGCTGAGGGTGAGGTTCACCCAGTTGGCCGGAGCGATCATGCCGAGCGCCAGTGCAAGTACGGACACGCCGCCCAAGGCCGCGAGTTGCGGCACAGTTGCATCCGGTTCCATGCCGTGACCACCATGCGTACCACGCGACCCGCCTCCCCGATTGCCGTGGGAGAAGTCATAGCTGGATCCATGATGGCCGGCTCCGGAGTTATCGCCTGGGTTGCCATGTCTGGGGTTGCCGTGTTCGTCAAAGCGCGCGTCAGCGTGACTGTGCCCCGCCATCCCGACTTCCGCGCCGCCATACGCGTGCTCGCGCCTGCCTTCCCTGGCCTTGTCGAATTCCGGTACGCGTTCGGTCATCAGCCCGTGCTTCAGGCCGCGGGCCACCATCCATACGTTAGAAGGATATGCGGTGATGAAGCCGACGATCACGCCGAACGACATGACACCCCAGAACAGGAGCTCGGTCGGCTCCATGGCCCGCATGTCGCTGCCCATCATGAGGAAGCTCATGACCGGCGCCATGCCCGCCATCATGAAATTCATGCTGATGAATTCCGGCATGAAGCTCTTGCGGACATTCTCCCAATAGGTGCCGCCCATCATCGATTTCATGAACAGCGACTGGAAGATGAACAGGCCGAATGCGAATCCGGCAACATACTCGACGATGAGATCGATCCACATCGGCAGCCCAAGAGCGGCGGTGATTGCCGCCGCGAGAATGATGCCGGTGGCGTCTCCGGCGACGCAGTGGATCGTCGAGCCTACGCCTTGCTTCCACAGCGGCTTGGTGAACGCCTCGTGTTCGCCTGGCCGCGGCTCCTTGTCGGCCAGCACGTAAATCAGCAGCCCCAGCGGCCCCATATAGAGCGTGACCAGGATGAACCCCCATTTCATCACCACGGGTTCGGGGTTGTTGCGGAACTGGTCCCACGCAACATAGGCCGTGCTCAGGCCCGCCAGAACGAACCAGACTGCGAGGAAGTAGTCGACGGGCTGTACGAACATTGCAGGATTCCTGTCGATTGTCGTCAATGTCACCTAGTCCGGCATCGGGTGAAGTCGATGGCTTGCCTACTGCCGCTTCTCCCTGAACTTGGCGTGGCAGTTCGTGCAGTTCTGCAGCATCAGATGGAATACGTGTTCGGCTGGGATCTTCGAAGGATCGGTATCGGCCGCGCCGCCAGCCCGTTTTCCGAGCAGGTTGCTGCCCATCGCCATTCCGGGTTTCATCCTCATGGCTTCCGTAATGCCATCGGGCGCATCGTCAGCCGCATCTGACAGCGCAGCTGCCAGGCTTTCGAGATGGCGAGCGAGCGCGGCGAATTCTTCTTGGGACTGACCGATATCCGCCTTAGCGGCCGAGGGTTCACCAAGCGAGTCCGCTGGAAATGCGTCTACCATGGCACTTCCGGACCGGCGGCGAATGGTTTCGGTTGCCGCCTTGAAGGCTGTGGCATCGTAGGCCACCTTGCCGGCAAAAATTTCGGAGATGGTCTTGGCGGCGCTCGCCATCGCCTTCATCGACGCTTGGCGCTCGGCGACGACTGGGGCGACGGCTGTCGTCGGGAGCGCCGTCCCGGCGGCGATCGCGGCGATGACAAGAACTGCTGCAATGATGGGGACGCGCCTCACTGAACCGTGCCGTGTCCAGCAAGCCCGTCGATGATCGGGCAATCAGGTCGGTCATCGCCGTTGCAATGGTCGGTCAGATGCCGAAGC
>NZ_RZSW01001050.1:0-932 GCF_003997375.1 Mesorhizobium sp. M5C.F.Ca.IN.020.29.1.1
AGACAGGTCGTGTCCATCCCGTAACGCTTGTCTCTGGAATTCGGATTTGAAGGCGTAAATTCCCGCACAAGATCGTCGGCAGCTGCTCCGGTCGAATAAAGCTGGGCCAGATCGAAATTCGATTTGATCATGCGCGGGTCATAGGTCTCGCGCGCCCTGATGTAGCGCACGATGTTCGCCGCGGTGACCGCTTCATCCTGGGACAGGTCCCCCGGCTTCAGGGCTCGTGCAATCTCGAGGTGGCCCGTCGTTTTGTCGACGGCGACCATATAGGGTTCGTACTGCTTGAGCGGAAAAAGCAGGACGAGCGCCACCAGTGAGAGAAGCGCTATGACGCCGAAGACCCCCGTCAGCAGCCAAGCGAATGTTCGCGACCGCCGCAAACGGCGATGGGTGTCGTCTTCCCACGATTTGCCTTGCTGGTAATAGCGCTGGTTGACCAAGCCAGTTTCAGTCGGTGCGTTTGACACTTTAATTTAGCCTTGCTTTCAAGCTCGCTTCTTGCCGTCATCAGATCGCAAGCGATTGATGACGAATTCGGCGCTTTCTGCCGTCTCCCGTAGACCCTATAGCGAGGACGCGTTTTTGGCCGTCTCGCGTTGAATGCTTGCCTTCCCCACATCAGCCGCAAATCGGGGACGTCCGTCGGCTGATCTCCTGAAAAGCGAACTGCCAGCCCGCGTCGTGGTCCGCGTAACCGCGTTGTCCACTGTTCCTCTTGCCGCCCGCCGAATGCCGTGAATGGCTCCGGCGGTGCCTATCGGTCCGCTCCCGGTCAAAATGCCGGCGATGATGGGTATTTGTAATAGAACATAGAACCCGACCAGCGTGACCAGCAGGAGTGGCATTACGTGAGAAAGCTTGCCGGTTATGTCGGTCCCGGCACCGCCTTCCATGGCGGAAACGGAGAGCTGGACCATGTAGTAGTAGAA
>NZ_RZSW01001051.1:0-930 GCF_003997375.1 Mesorhizobium sp. M5C.F.Ca.IN.020.29.1.1
ATCTGATAGTGACAACTATCTTGATGGCAATGGGTATGTCGATGGTCTCACCAACTGTTATATCTGTCCCGTTCAAGATCTTTTTGTTTGTTGCCATTGATGGTTGGTCAAAATTGATGCATGGGCTTGTGCTGAGTTATACGTTACCGGGAGGCTGATCATCACTGAATCCAGCATCATTACTCTTATGAGCCAATCACTGGTGGTTTTCATGATCTGGATTCTACCGCCGCTCATTGCATCAGTGGTTGTCGGCCTCGTCATCGGCATCCTCCAGGCGGCGACGCAGATCCAGGATGAAAGCTTGCCGCTCACCGTGAAGCTTCTGGTCGTTGTCGCGGTGATTGGGCTGTTTGCTCCTGTGCTAAGCGCCCCGCTCATAGAGCTAGCCGATCAGATCTTCACCGAGTTTCCCGCAATGACACTTAGCTACTAGTCCGCCCCATGGACGCGCCATCGGCCGATATTCAAATTCTGATCCAGACGGCTCTCGAACTCGTCGTTGCGGCAGGTCTTGGGGCAGCCCGCGCGATGGGCATCATGCTGATCTTTCCCGTATTCACACGCTCGCAGATCAGTGGGCTGATCCGGGGCTGTTTGGCTGTTGGCTTCGCACTACCATGCCTGGCACACGTCAGCGGCGGATTGCCGGCGCTGGATTCTGATACACGCCTGATCCAGCTAACCCTGCTCGGATTCAAGGAAGTTTTTGTCGGTGTACTCCTTGGCACTTTTCTTGGCATTCCGCTTTGGGGCCTTCAGGCTGCCGGGGAGCTTATCGACAACCAACGCGGCATCAGCAGCCCGACCGCTTCGGCCGATCCCGCGACGAACAGTCAGGCTTCCGCGATGGGCGTTTTTCTGGGGATCACTGCGATTGCCATATTCGTCGGATCAGGAGGCCTGGAAACTTTGATCAGTGTCCTGTAC
>NZ_RZSW01001052.1:0-928 GCF_003997375.1 Mesorhizobium sp. M5C.F.Ca.IN.020.29.1.1
GTCCTCATAGTGAGCCTCCGGCGTGTCGTGCACGCCAATTGCTACCTGCATGGGAGACATGCTGGAGGAGAGCGAACCTATTGCCCAATTCGTGGTGCCGCCCGGGACTGGATTCTTTTCCAAGACGAGCACGCGCCGTCCCATCTCGGCTGCTTCTATCGCAGCGAACAATCCAGATCCCCCGCCGCCCACGACGATCACTTCCGGATCCTGCTGGGTACGAGCGGCTTTGTTTTGTCCTGGCATACCCCCGGGCACACGATCACCTTTAAACATTCTCATCCTCATTTGGCGACATACCCTCAGTAGCTCCATGGAAATATCCCGTCAGCCCCCGGTTGACCCGGCATTGGAAAGCAGGTAATCCCTATTAGAACGTTATTCCAGCTAGTATGTCATGTCAGAATTTGCAAGCGATTTGTCCCATATGTTGGCAAGGAAACTCATCGCAGCCCACCGTGGCGGCAAGCGCGCTCCAGTTCAGGTGAATGAGCTTGAGACGCTCAGCCGCGCGCAGGCTTTGCGCATCCAAGGTGAAGTGGTGAGCGCGCTGTCCCCCGTCGCCGGTTGGAAGGCAGCGGCTTTGCCCGACGGGGACTTGGTGTCCGCACCGATCCTTCGCCATCGCCTCCTACAAAGCCCGGCTTTACTATCGCCAGTGATTTATGGACTTGGCGGGGTCGAGTGCGAGATCGCCTTCCGTTTTGCAAGACGGCCAACGCCACGGAAGCACGTCTTCGAGCGGCAGGACATTCTCGATGCGCTCGACGCCGCCTGTGCAGCTGTGGAAGTGGTAGACAGCCGCTGGGCCGTCGCCTCGCCCATTCCACGCAACGCGATGATCGCGGACTTGCTCTCGAATGGCGCGCTCGTCGTCGGCTCATTTAACCCAGATTGGCGGACCGTGGCATTTGACGTCCTGACTGCT
>NZ_RZSW01001053.1:0-923 GCF_003997375.1 Mesorhizobium sp. M5C.F.Ca.IN.020.29.1.1
GGCGGTCGCCGCGCGGGGCGTATGGCTTGCGCGGCCCCTCACGCTTTTCATAGGGCTTGCCTTCAGGGCGCGGCCCCTTGCCGAACGGCCGGTCGCCACTTTTGAAGTCGCGCTTCGGCCGCTCGCCGTCAGCCGCCATCGGGCGGTCGCCGCGCGGGGCGTATGGCTTGCGCGGCCCCTCACGCTTTTCATAGGGCTTGCCTACAGGGCGCGGCCCCTTGCCGATCAGCCGGTCGCCGCTTTTGAAGTCACGCTTCGGCCGCTCGCCGTCAGCCGCCATCGGTCGATCGCCGCGCGGCGCGTACGGCTTTTTCGCGCCGAAGGACGGCTTACCGCCCTTGCCGGCAGCGGTATCACGACCACGCGGGCCCGACGGTTTCGGGCCGTTCTTGCGGGGACCCTTTTGGCGCGGGAATTTCTTGTCTTTGTCGTCCATGTGGCTTTGCTCGTTTGTACTACAGCGCCGCGCGTCCGTACGGACGCGCAAAGGACGCTGTAGGACTTTGATTTGGCGCATGATCCCTTCCGAATCCGATTCCGGTTTTCGGGGTCATGCGCTAGATAACAGGATCACGCCGGAGTAGCGAGGAGATAATAGGAATGGAAACCGCTTGAAGCGGCCGGATTTCATGGCGCTGGCGCTGAAGGAGGCCGAAGCCGCCGCCTTGCGCGGCGAAGTGCCGGTCGGCGCGGTCATCGCCAGCGGCGATATGGTCGTTGCCAGTGCCGGCAACCGCACCCGCGAGCTTTCCGACCCCACCGCCCATGCCGAGATGCTGGCGATCCGCGAGGCCTGCCGCCAGCTGTCGAGCGAGCGGCTCACCGGCCATGATCTCTATGTGACGCTGGAGCCCTGCGCCATGTGCGCCGGCGCCATTTCCTTCGCCAGGTTGCGCCGGCTCTATTTCGGCGCCGCCGACGAG
>NZ_RZSW01001054.1:0-918 GCF_003997375.1 Mesorhizobium sp. M5C.F.Ca.IN.020.29.1.1
GGTGAGAATGATGCCGAGCAGCAGCGGCGTGTCTCGCGCCGCCACTGCTTCCTGCGCCAGCCGGCCAAGGCCGGGCACGGAAAAGACGCTTTCGATGACGACGCTGCCGCCGAGCATCTGCGCCGATTGCAGGCCGAGCATGGTGACCAGCGGCAACAGCGCGTTGCGGGCAACGTGGGCGAGCACGATGCGGCGGCGGGACAGCCCTTTAGCGCGAGCGGCGAGGACAAAATCCTGTCGCCAGACCTCGGCCATGCCGGCGCGCATCATGCGCAGGTAGAGCGCGAGATAGATGAAGCCGAGTGCGGACACCGGCAGGACGAGATGGCTGGCGATATCAACCGCGCGGTCGAGGCCGGTCTTGGCCGACGCGAGGCTCTCGATGCCGCCGATCGGGAACCAGCGCAGGTCGACGGCGAAGACGATGATCAGCACCAGCCCGAGCCAGAAGCCGGGAACGGCATAGAGCGCCAGCGAACCGATCGACAGGAAACGGTCGCGAAAGCTGCCGGGCCTGGCGCCGGCATAGATGCCGAGTGCCGAGCCGAGCCCGAAGGAGAGCGCGGTGGCGCTACCCATCAAAAGCAGCGTGTTGGGCAGGCGTTCGAGGATGACGTCGCGGATCGGCCGCGAAAAGCTCACCGATTGGCCGAGGTCGAGATGCAGCAGCGCCCAGAGATAGTTGGCCAGGCGCGTCAGCGCCGACTGGTCAAGGCCCCAACGATGGCGCAGCAGTTCGATCATGCCGGCATCGCCGCCGGTCGAGGCGATATAGGCGTCGACCGCGTCGCCGGGGGCGGCTTCCAGCAAAAGGAAAGTGCCGATGACGACAATCAGCAGTACGAAGACGCTGCCGACGAGGCGACGGCGAAGGAGGGTGAGGCTGCGGGTCATGCGGCAATCGCGCTGGGGAGGGAC
>NZ_RZSW01001055.1:0-915 GCF_003997375.1 Mesorhizobium sp. M5C.F.Ca.IN.020.29.1.1
GTGGAGATGATGATCTCGCGCATGGAGGAAGGCTACGACAAGATCTCGGCGGCCACCTATGCCTATACCTCGACCGCCTTCCCGATGCTCACCGGCACGCTGGTGACGATCGCCGGCTTCGTGCCGGTCGGCTTCGCCAAGAGCGGCGCCGGCGAATATTGCTTCTCGCTGTTCGCGGTCGTCGGCATAGCGCTGGTTGTTTCCTGGGTCGTCGCGGTACTGTTCACGCCGTTGACCGGCGTCGCCCTTTTGCCCGAGCGCATCAAGGGCCATGGCAGCCACCAGCCTTCGCGCCTGGTGCGCGGCTTCCAGACGCTGCTCGAAACGGCGATGCGGGCGAAGTGGCTGGTGCTGTCGGCGACCGCCGGGCTGTTCGCGCTCTCGGTCGTGGCCATGGGCTTTGTCGGTCAGGAGTTCTTCCCGAAGTCCGACCGGCCCGAAATCATGGTCGACCTCACCCTGCCGCAGACCGCATCGATCAAGGCGACGGACGAGGTGGTGGGCCGGGTCGAGAAGCTGCTCGCGGCCGATCCTGACATCGACCACTGGAGCTTCTATGTCGGCCAGGGCGCGGTCCGTTTCTACCTGCCGCTCGATGCCCAGCTCGCCAACGACTTCTTCGCCCAGGCGGTGGTCGTGACGAAGGGCCACGCCGTGCGCCAGGCCGTGATCGATCGGCTGGAAACGTCACTTGCGAAAGGCTTCGACGACGTCATGACCCGCGTCACGCCGCTCGAACTCGGACCGCCGGTCGGCTGGCCGCTGAGATTCCGGGTCAGCGGACCGGACCCGGACAAGACGCGCAGCCTGGCGCAGCAGTTCGCACAGGTGCTGGGCAGCGATGCAGCCGTGCGCAACATCAACTACGACTGGAACGAGCCGGCCAAGGTCATCAAGATCGAGGTGGACCAGGAC
>NZ_RZSW01001056.1:0-908 GCF_003997375.1 Mesorhizobium sp. M5C.F.Ca.IN.020.29.1.1
TTATCCGACCTATCACGATGAGACGGTACAGAAGGTGCTGCGCAACGCGGTAAAATGGGCGCACACTCCGCAAAGCGCCTACACTAGGATCCATCAGGTGCCGCACGTGCCTATCGAGAAGGCGCTAGAGCCAATAGTCGATCGCGGCCCGAATTTGGAACAGTAGCTCGGAGCAGGAGAGAAGGACATGCGATTGCTTATTCTGGGCACGGGCGCCAGAGCAAACGCCCACGCGATCAAATTTGGGAAGATTGCAGGGGTTAAGATTGTGGGTGCCGTTGACGTCGACCTGGTCCGTGCCAAGGCCTTCGCCGCCAAGTACAACATCGAGCACACCTTCGCCTCTCTCGAAGAGGCGATTACATGGGGCCAGTTCGACGCGGCAGCGAATGTGACTTCGGACCGCTCTCATTATCCGACAACCTTGGCGCTCATTGCTGCTGGCAAGCACGTGCTATGCGAAAAGCCACTCGCCGAAAATTACGAGCAGGGTCAAGAAATGGCCACGGCCGCAGAGCGTGCTGGTCTGGTTGCAATGGTGAACTTTAGTTATCGTGACGAAGCCGCCCTGCAGAAGGCGCACGACATGGTGCTTTCTGGGGAGATCGGCAATGTTCGGCACCTGGACGGGTCATTTCTGCAGAGCTGGTTGGTGTACGCGGAATGGAAAAATGACCCAAAATGGCTCTGGCGGCTTTCAACGAAGCACGGTTCTAATGGGGTCCTCGGTGACCTGGGCATTCACGTTTTGGATTGCGCCGCCTTTGCAGCAGGCAGCCCTATCGAGCGAGTGTTTGCTCGACTGAAAGCCTTCGAAAAGGCTCACGATAACCGCATCGGCGAGTACGAGCTCGACGCCAACGACAGCCTCGCGATGACGGTAGAGCTAGAGAACAGCGCGATGGGCG
>NZ_RZSW01001057.1:0-908 GCF_003997375.1 Mesorhizobium sp. M5C.F.Ca.IN.020.29.1.1
AATCATGCGAGAGGCGCTTGACCTTCCGGCAGAATGACGGAATCAGGACGATTCGAAACGTTAACCCGTGCCGGCGTCGACGGGAAATGCAGCGATGTGAGGTACCGGTCACTGGACAGGCAGTCAGCCTGCCACAGATACCAGGGTTAATCTGGACTTAACGAGAGATGCAGTTACTGGCCCGGGGAAGCGCGTTCTAGAGCGAGCGCATCTGATTTAACCGGCACGGCAGCTTACGCGGCTTGATACTTGGCCGCTTGGAGAAAATAAAGAATGGCGACAAAAGAAAAGGAAGAGGTCGAGACCGAACGTGAAGGCGCCACCGACGGCCCTCTGCTCGACCTTTCCGACGATGCTGTCAAGAAGATGATCAAAGCCGCCAAGAAGCGCGGCTATGTCACCATGGACGAACTGAATTCGGTGCTGCCCTCGGAGGAAGTGACCTCCGAGCAGATCGAGGACACGATGGCCATGCTCTCCGACATGGGCATCAACGTGGTCGAGGACGACGAGCAGGGCGAGGAGCCCGAAGCCGCCGACGCGGCTGCCGACGCCGAGGAAGACGCCAACGAACTGGCCGAGCAGACCGGCACCGCCGTTGCCGCGACGACCACCAAGAAAGAGCCGACCGATCGCACCGACGATCCGGTTCGCATGTATCTGCGCGAAATGGGCTCGGTCGAGCTTCTGTCGCGCGAGGGCGAAATCGCGATCGCCAAACGTATCGAGGCCGGCCGCGAGACGATGATCGCGGGCCTGTGCGAAAGCCCGCTGACCTTCCAGGCCATCATCATCTGGCGTGACGAGCTCAACGAATCGAAGATCCTGCTGCGCGAGATCATCGATCTCGAAGCGACCTATGCCGGCCCCGAGGCCAAGCAGGCGCCGATCGTCGAGCGCGTCGAGGA
>NZ_RZSW01001058.1:0-907 GCF_003997375.1 Mesorhizobium sp. M5C.F.Ca.IN.020.29.1.1
CCCCACGCTGATCCGCGCCGAGCTCGACCGGCGTCTTGACGCGGCCCGTGTGGCCGAGCCGACGAAACGGCGGCAAGAGGCTCTCGAACGGGACTGCGTGCGCGTCAGCAAGAGCATGGAACGGCTGGTGACCGCCTACCAGGAGGATCTCCTGTCGCTGGAGGAACTGCGTCGTCGCATGCCGGAATTGCGTGCCCGCGAGCAGACCATGCGCACAGAATTGCAGGCGATCCGCGATCAGGCCGCCGATCGCATGACATTCCTGCGTCTCGCCGAGACGCTGGCCGCCTTCCTCCAGAAATTACGGGCATCGGCGCAATCGCTGGACGTCAGCGACCGCCAGAGGATTGTCCGCTTGGCTGGTCAAAGACGTCTTGGTCGACGACGATACCGTCATCATCCGCCACTCGCTCCCGATGCACACGACGATACCGCCGTCCGGCAACGCTTCATCGCCTTCCAACGGGAAATCGCCATCGGCTGACAAAAGTTACCTTTTGCCTTCAGGGAGTGATCACCGAGCCTTGACCCGTTCCCCTTTCGCTGACCGTAACGATCCCGTCTTCCAGGACACCCGCCTTGAGCCATTTGCGGATCAGGCGGATGATGCGCTTGTCGCCGATGCGGTGCTCCACGAAGCGGATGAGCCACTCTTGGCTGACTCCGTCGAAAAAGCCGGCCACGTCGGCGTCTAGAATATAGTTCACTTTCCGCTGTGCGATGCCGACATAAAGCGCGTCAAGCGCATCATGCTGGCCGCGCTCCGGTCGGAACCCGTAGCTGAACCCGAGGAAGTCTTCCTCGTAGCTTTGGTTCAGCACCGCCGCCGTCGCCCTTTGGACAATCTTGTCTTCAAGGGCAGCGATCGCGAGCGGACGCTGCCGTCCGTCCGGCTTCGGTATATACG
>NZ_RZSW01001059.1:0-900 GCF_003997375.1 Mesorhizobium sp. M5C.F.Ca.IN.020.29.1.1
GAGCGATATCGCGCTTTCAGGCGACTTCATTGTCGGCTTTCCCGGCGAGACGGATGCGGATTTCGAGGCGACGATGGACCTTGTCCGCCAGGTGAACTATGCCTCGGCCTTCTCATTCAAATATTCGCCGCGCCCTGGCACGCCGGGCGCGGAAATGGCCGATCATGTGCCGGAAGCCGTCAAGGACGAGCGCCTGCAGCGATTGCAGGCGCTGCTGCTGAAGCAGCAGCAGGATTTCGGCGCGAGCCTGGTCGGCAGCACCATCGACACGCTGATCGAGAAGCCGGGCCGCCAGGCTGGCCAGAAGGTCGGCCGCTCGCCGTGGCTGCAGCCGGTTATTGTTGATGAAAAGTCCGGCGAAATCGGTGAGATTATCCAGGTACGAATCACGAAGACGGGTTACAACAGCCTGTTCGCCGAATTGGCCTGAAGGTCTCGGCAGATGAGGAGAGACGGTTGAGCGCTGCGGAAGTGAAGAACCTGCCCCAGAACCTACCATCGGGGGCTTCGGATATGGCGCACATCGTTCTGACTTTCGACAACAACAAGCTTGCCAGCGCCCTTTATGGCCAGTTTGACGAGAATCTGGCCAGGCTGGAGCAGAAGCTTGGCGTCGATATCCGCTCGCGAGGCAACCAACTGACCATCAAGGGCTCCGCCTCGGCCGCCGAGCAGGCGCGCCGCGCCCTGGACAATCTCTACGGCATTCTCCAGAAAGGCGCTGACATCGGCCAGTCGGACGTCGACGGCGCCGTGCGCATGGCGATCGCCGCCGACGACCAGCTGACGCTGCCGACGCTGGAGCGCAAGGGCAAGGTGTCAGCCGCCCAGATATCGACGCGCAAGAAGACGATTTATGCCCGTTCGCTCAACCAGGACGCCTATATGCGCGCCCTGGAG
>NZ_RZSW01000105.1:0-14228 GCF_003997375.1 Mesorhizobium sp. M5C.F.Ca.IN.020.29.1.1
CCCCCACCGCCGATACCAACCCGCTGCGCCACACGGCGCGCGAAGCGCTCGGCCTTGCCGCCTGGAAGGAAGGCAAGGCGACGGACGCACTGAAACTGTTCGACCAGATCGCCTCGGATGACAGCGCCCCGCGCAACGCGCGCGAGCGGGCGACGTTGATGTCCGAGCTGATCCGTGGGTCGGGCCGCGTGTCGTGACGGATGACGTTCAAAGTCGCCATCATCGGCCGGCCTAACGTCGGCAAATCGACCCTTTTCAATCGGCTGGTGGGAAGGAAGCTGGCGCTTGTCGACGACACGCCAGGCGTCACCCGTGACCGTCGCGTCCATGCCGCCAAGCTCTACGATCTGCATTTCGACGTCATCGACACTGCCGGCTTCGAGGATGCTGCTGCTTCGACGCTGCCGGGCCGCATGCGCGCCCAGACCGAGATCGCCATCCGCGAAGCCGACCTGATCTTTTTCACGATCGATGCCAAGTCCGGGCTGATGCCTGACGACAAGACCTTCGCCGAAATCGTTCGCAAGTCCGGCAAGCCGGTTGTCGTCGTCGCCAACAAGGCGGAGGCGCGCGGCGCCCAGGGCGGCATGCTGGAGGCGTGGGAACTCGGCCTTGGCGAGCCGATCCCGGTCTCGGCCGAACACGGCCAGGGCCTGCCCGATTTGCGCGATGCGGTGATCGCCGCACTGGGCGAGGCGCGCGCCTTCGGCGAAGAAGAAGAGGTTGCGGACGAGGAGACCGCCGCTAGCGAGGTGCTGATCGGCGAGGACATCACCGATCCGGATGCCGAGCCGAGCTATGACGATACCAAACCGATGCGCATCGCCGTCGTCGGCCGCCCGAATGCCGGCAAATCGACGCTGATCAACGCGCTGATCGGCGAGGAGCGGCTCTTGACCGGGCCGGAAGCTGGCATCACCCGCGATTCCATTTCCGTTGACTGGGACTGGCATGGCCGCCGTCTGAAACTGTTCGACACCGCCGGCATGCGCCGCAAGGCCAGGATTCACGAAAAGCTGGAAGTGATGTCGGTGCAGGACGGCTTGCGCGCCATCCGCTTTGCCGAGATCGTCATCATCGTGCTCGACGCCACCATTCCCTTCGAGAAGCAGGATCTGCAGATCGCCGACCTGATCATCCGCGAGGGCCGCGCACCGGTGATCGCCTTCAACAAATGGGATATGATCGACCATCCTCAGGAACTCCTGGCGGAACTGCGCGAGAAAACCGAGCGGCTGTTGCCGCAGGCGCGCGGCATGCAGGCGGTGCCGGTCTCGGCCGAGACCGGGCGCGGCCTCGACAAGCTGATGGATGCCGTCATCAGAACGCACAGAGTGTGGAACAGCCGCGTCTCGACCGGCAAGCTCAACCGCTGGCTGGAAGGCATCCTGGCGCATCATCCGCCACCCGCCGTGGCAGGCCGCCGGCTGAAGATCAAATATGTCACCCAGGCCAAGACGCGCCCGCCGGGCTTCGTCGTCTCCTGCTCGCGGCCGGACGCGATGCCGCAATCCTATGTCCGCTATCTCTCGAACAGTCTGCGCGAAGCCTTCGACATGCCAGGCGTGCCGATCCGCATCGCCTTGCGCACCTCGGAAAATCCGTTCGCCGGCAAGGCGAAAAAACGCCGCTGAGCGCTGCGTCTTCTGGGCGCCAGCATCAGGCTACGCTTCGCAGGCGGGCTCGCGGGCAGCGCCTGCACATTTTCGGGCAAGCGATTCCACCGCAACCTGCAGCAGGATGTCGGCAAGTCGCCCCGCCACCGGGTCTGGCTCGGCCTTCCTTGCGACGCGGGGACAGCGCCATCTCAGGCAGTGCGAGCAGCCCGGCGATCTGCGGCGTCATCACCCTGACAGTAGCCAGTGGGGACAGCCACTGCACCTAATGGGCGGTGTAGGCTCCGTCCACCAGATGGTAGCTCCCAGTGATAAAGCTGGCCTGATCGGACAAGAGGAAGCACACAAGGGCCGCTACCTCTTCCGGTTTGCCGCGCCTGCCCATCGGCTGAAGACCTGCCATGCGCCGGCTGGCTAATACCTCCATTTGCTCCGATAAAAGAGGCGTTTCGATCCAGCCGGGGCCGACGACATTGATCCGGATGCCCATTCTCGCATATTCAATCGCCGCAACCTTGGTCAGTCCAACGACCCCGTGTTTCGCTGCCGTGTAAGCGGACGCAGTTGGCAAGCCCACGGAACCGAGAACGGAGGACATGTTCACGATGGCGCCTCCGCCTCGATCCAACATGGCGGCGATTTCGTACTTCATGCTGTAGAAAACGCCATTTAGATTGACGTTTATCAGCCTGTGCCAGTTGTCGAGCGGATAGTCTGCCGTTGCCTTTCGAACGCCGTCGATACCTGCATTGTTTACCGCCATATCCAGTCCGCCGCATTTCTGGACAGTGAACTCGATCAGCTTTTCCACGGCTGCCGCATCCGTGACATCGACCGCAAAGTCGTAGGCCCTGCCTCCTTGCGCGTTTATTTCGGCGGCCATGCAGTGCGCGGCCTCGGCATCAAGATCGGCGACAACAACCTCGGCTCCTTCTTGCGCGAGTTGCCGTGAAACAGCCGCTCCTATTCCGGAGCCTGCGCCGGTCACAATCGCGACTTTCCCATGGAAGTCAGGCTTCATCGTCTCTGTCCTATGCCCATTGTGACATACCCGAACAGAGGCAGACGGTTATCGCAAGAAGTTTCGCTCCAATTCGCTTGTCAATCCTGTGAATTCATTTCGCCACCACACAGCGAGACTTGGCCCGCAGGCCCTGAAATGGTAGAGACAAGGGTGGGGTAGATTGACCAGGTTTCCTAGCAGGTAAAAATGGAAGAACACCACATTGCGCGCCGCGGGCTCGTGCTGGGTAGTCTGGCTCTGATGGTCTCCGGATGTACGTCGACATTACGACAGGTGACGGAGCCGATTTCATCCGCGTTCGGACCAAGAAGTGGCCTCAGTCCTCGTTACCGACGGCAGCATGTGCGGTACGACGGAAACGAGCCGGCTGGAACGATCGTCGTCGATACGTCGCAACGTTTTCTCTATGCCGTCGAGACCGACGGGTGGGCGACGCGCTACGGCGTCGGCGTCGGCGAGCAGGGACTGTCGTTCAAGGGTACAGCGACCGTCGCCCGCAAGGCGGACTGGCCGTCGTGGACGCCCACCGCCAACATGATGAGGCGCAAGCCGCGCCTGGTGAAGTATGCAGGGGGGGTCCCTGGCGGACCAAACAACCCACTTGGTGCGCGTGCCCTTTATCTCTATCGCAACGGGCGCGACACCCACTTCCGGATACATGGTACAAACGAGCCATGGACGATAGGCACAGCGGTATCGAACGGGTGCATCCGTTTGACAAATGACGACATCATCGACCTCTACGACCGTACTCCTTTGGGCACGACGGTGGTGGTCGTTTGATGGTGGGCAGGCCTGATCTCCGTTGGATGGTGAGCCCTGCCGGCACGTCACCGCAAAGGTGCCGCCTGCAACCGGGCGCCGACTGTGTCATTTCTGCACTAGGCGTTGGTGTAGATCGCAGCTAACTTGGCGGGGCTGCATATAATTTTTTATTTGTGGCGATTCTATAGGCTGTTCCGCCCCTGGGGAAAGGATTGCTTGATGAACAGAATGTTGATTGTAATGGTTGCCACCCTCGCCGTTACCAGCCTGAGCGGCTGCGCGAACGTGATCGGTAAAGGAAAGGGGAAGGCTCCTCCGCCGGAACCGGCTGCCGTAGAAGAGCCAGTGATTAAATAAGCACCGGCTTTCGGTGATTTGGGGAAGGGCCGCTGGGCCCTTCCCCATCGATATGCAGGGGCCAAGGCCGGATTCGCAACCTGCCTGCGGTTGGCGGGCATAGGCTGGCACTAGGTCTGCGGTCCTCGGAGTTGTGGATGAGATGACGCTTGTAAGTGGCCGTTCAACAATTGTGGCCCTGCTCGCGCTTGTCGCGGCGTCATGTCAGTCGCAGGACAACAAGCCCCAGCCGACTTTTGTGTCCAATGATCGGGCACTGAAAACCGCGGCGATGCCGGAGCGCGCGGCCCAGCGGCATTTCATCGAGTTCCGCTCCCGATACGCCCTTACCTATGGCCATTCCTACGTGATTTTTGGACAATTGAACCAGGCGGGACGGATGGTCAACCCCGAAGTCGCGGGGCTCGCTCCGAAGTCCGATGATCCCAATGTCTATGTTCTCGGCCATTTGGCGCCCGTGCCAGCCTCGACCGGGTGGACGGACGGCGACCTGGAAGATGCCTACCGGTCGGCAAGCTGGCGAGTTTTACTTACCGAAGCCGAATATAGGAAAGTCGTCGCGAGCATACGAAAGTTGCAGGCCAGTTCTCCGCTTTGGCACGCCTCGCTCTACAACTGCAACGCATTCGTAGCGGACATCGCCAGATCCATGGGGTATAAGACCCCCGGTACCTGGCTCCGGCCGCAACAATTCATAACCAAGCTTCGGGAGATGAACGGGGGTTGAAATGCGATTGGCAAAACCGCTTTCGCGTCTCATTGCCCGGTTAAGTCCGAAAGGAACGCGCTCTGAATGTCAATCGGTCGACAATTCGGACGGTGACATCGTTGCGACAGCTTGTCGTGGTCCCAGATCGAGAAAAGGCTCCGGTGACCTGAAGTGACCATTGCTGTAGCCTCACTTGGCGAGATCATATGGGTGATCGGCATCGTTGCTTGGTACGTGATCCGGTATCCCTTCGAGCGCCGGGCAAGGCGCGTTCGAATTGTAGCTGGCGGCCGCTCAAGTTCCGACACTGTCGGGCTTGCATCGGCTCTCCTTGGCCTCGCGATCCTGCCTGGCTTCTATGTCGCCACCGGCATCCCCGCAGCGGCTGACCATCCGGCCAGCGCGTGGTCCGTGGCGCTCGGAACCATCATCTTCTGCTCTGCGCTGTGGATTTTTCGTCTATCCCACAGGGAACTTGGCCGTAACTGGTCGATTACGCTGGAGATTCGCGAACGGCATGAACTGGTCAGCGCCGGGCCATATGCCTTGGTCCGTCACCCGATGTACACCTCGTTCCTGCTTATGGGGCTCGGCCAGGCCTTTCTGCTGCCGAACTGGGTTGCGGGCATATCCGGTTTGATCGGTTTCGCAGTGCTTTTCCTGCTGAGAGTGGATAAGGAAGAGCGTATGATGCTGGAGAATTTCGGCTCGCAATACCGTGCCTATATGGAAAAGACCAAGCGAATAGTCCCTTATCTTTACTAGAGGTCTTTTGATGCGAGGCCGAGCCCTCAAGCTTTCGGCGCCCCGGCGCCTTGTTGGCGATCTGATGAGGTTTTCGATCGGCGTGCCACGGGTCGCGGTGCAGCGTCAGATGAACCTCGGCCCACTCGTAAGGGCCAGAATGGTGCAGCAGACCAGGCCCTCATGGACCGCGATCTTCCTGAAGGGATACGCGCTTCTCGCCCAAGAGGTGCCGGAGCTGCGACGCGCCTATGTCAAGTTGCCCTGGCCGCAGCTTTACGAGTATCCGGCAAGCGTAGCCTCGATTGCCCACGAGCGCGAATATAATGGCGAGCCGGCCGTTCTGCTGAGCTGCATCAAGTGCCCGGAGCGCTACTCTATCACGCAACTTGAGGAATCCATCCACGCGGCTCGATCACGGCCGATCCTGGAGGTCCCGGAGTTCCGGCGTGCCTTGCGGATGGCAGGTGCGCCCGCGCCAGTCAGGTGGCTGCTTATGTGGCTAGGGTTGAACATCGGCCGGCAAAGGGCAAATTACTTCGGTACCTTCCAACTGTCCGTCTATTCTGGTCTCGGTGCGGAATCACTCAACCCGCTGACACCATTGACCACGCTTCTAAACTACGGCCCGATCGAAAAAGACGGTTCGGTGAATGTCCGCATCCACTACGATCACCGGGTCATGGATGGAGCGAACGTCGCACGAGCACTGGAGAGATTCGAAAAGATTCTGAACGGCTCTGTCGCCAATGAAGTGATGCTGCTCGGTCAAAATGTTGCCGCTCCTGCAAGACAGAGGAACGCAACATGATTTCGCACCGTGAATTCCGGCCAGCCGTCGTCGTGATTGGCGGCTCGGGTGGAATTGGCCGGGCAATTGCGAGCGTCGCTGCACGGGAGCGCGGTGCGGTTGTGCTGGTTGCCCGCTCGCCCGAGGGTTTGGCCGCCGCGGCGGCTGAGGTTCGGGAGGGGGGTGGCGAGGCATTCACGCTCGAGTTGGATCTCGTGGCAGGCGATGCGCCAACGCGTCTAGAGCACTTTCTTTCCGCACACGGCCTGGTCTGTGATATCCTGGTCAACAGCGCCGGCTATGGCCTGCGGGGCGCGGTGACGGCGCTGCCTGTTGATGGTCAACTCGGCATCATCGATCTCAACATACATTCCCTCACAGAACTGACCCTCCATTTTCTGCCGGGAATGGTGGCGCGCCGACGGGGTGGGGTGCTCAATCTCAGTTCCGTCGCCGGGTTCGTTCCCGGGCCTTATATGGCTCTGTACTTCGCTAGCAAAGGTTTCGTGCGCTTCTTCTCAGAGGCGCTTCATCAGGAGTTGCGCCGAACCGGCGTGACGGTCACATGCGTGGCACCGGGCCCGGTGTCGACGGAGTTTCTCGCAAGGTCAGGCGCCTATCAGACGGTGCTCTTCAACATCTTGCCCAAGGTGGATCCGGAGTATGTGGCCGAACGTGCGTGGCGAGGGTTCAAATCCGGTCGTCGCCTCGTCGTACCGGGAATCTCGGCCAAGTTGGCTGCCCTTGCGGCGGCGCTCCTGCCTTCCGCAGCGATGCTGCCCCTGGTCGCCCGGCTGCAACGTGGCGGCAATGATCCATGTCCTTGCGGCTCAGGTATGAAGTTCAAGAAATGCTGCGGTACCCGCCAGATCCAGCTACGCCGCGGCCCTCGGGGAATTATCTCCTGACCATCCTGGCGCATCATCCGCCGCCCGCAGTGGCGGGGCGCCGGCTGAAGATCAAATATGTCACGCAGGCCAAGACTCGCCCGCCAGGCTTCGTCGTGTCCTGCTCACGGCCGGACGCGATGCCGCAATCTTATGTCCGCTATCTCTCGAACAGCCTGCGCGAAGCCTTCGACATGCCAGGTGGGCCGATCCGCATCGCCTTGCGCACCTCAGAAAATCCGTTCGCCGGCAAGGCGAAAAAACGCCGCTGAGCGCTGTCTCGTCCCCAGGCCACGTTCTTCAGCTTTCATGCCTCGCATTTTCGGGCTTGTCGTCATCTGGTCGTGACCGGGGTCTGGCTGGCTGCGGCTTATTGCGCGCTGATCGCCTGGCCGATCTTTCTTCGGCCCGAACATGGCCGCAAAAGCGCCTGACTTCAGATCGACAGGGGGATCGACAGGGAAAACACGATCCAACCTGTTAACGCCCCATCAAGGTTAATGCATCATTGTGCCTCTCCAGTGGGGTCAGTTGCGTTTCTGGAGAGTTCCGTGCATCGACGTGTTCTGAAGCGGCTTGTCGCTGTCGCCGGTGAGAAAAAACGTTCCTTTCTGTCTCCTTTGGTCGTTGGACTTGGCATCTGGGTCGGCTTTCCCAACGTCATTGCCTACCAGGACATGACGAGCCTGATTTCGGGCCTCAGGGCGCCAAATGCCCGCTGGAACGCCTATGTCGAGAAATCCGTCGCCGGCTCGGTCCATCCCGCCGAAATGCCTTTCCTCGATTCCGACACCACCGGCTCGATCTCCGGTTCCGGCGTGCGGTTGCCCGGCGTCGGCGCCGTGTCGTTTCGCGGCAAGGGCAGCGTGGCCAGCACGACGCCCGACGAGGACCGCATCATGCGCGCCGACAAGAAGGGCCGCATCATCATCGTCTCACCGGTCGCGCCGCCGAAGAACTTCAACGCCGGCTCGATTTTCGAGCGCACCTCCTCGCTGCTTCGCCCGAGCATGGACAGCGGCCTGAAGATGGCTTTCGCCAAGCCCGAGATCAAAGGCAAGGAAATCCAGATTGCCGCCGCGTTTCATAGGCGCGTCGACAAGAAGCCGGATCCTGGGGTGCCGGCCATGCTGGCCGCACTGGTCAACAACGACCGCCCCGACGTCCTGGCGACCGCCTACGCAGCGGCCGCGCCCGACTATGCGCAGGCTTCGCCCTTCGAGGCCTTGCTTAAGGACGAGAAGCCGAACGATGGCCGTTTCATTCCGCCGGTGGCCAAGGGCGATCATTCGTGGATGCTAACTCCGCTGCCGGCGAGCGTCTTCTCCAAGCCGGAACAGACTTGCCTCGCCAACGGCATCTATTTCGAGGCGCGCGGTGAATCCGTGCGCGGCCAGGCCGCCGTCGCCCAGGTCATCCTCAATCGCGTTCGCAATCCGGCCTATCCGAACTCGATCTGCGGCGTCGTCTATCAGAACGACAAATGGTTCAACCGTTGCCAGTTTTCCTTCGCTTGCGACGGCAGGAAGAAGCGCATCCAGAGCCCCTCCCACTACAAGACCGCGCAGGATATCGCCATGGCGGTCACTGCCGGCAAGATCTTCATCCCGGAAGTCGGATCGTCGACCCATTACTACGCCAACTACGTCAACCCGGGTTGGGCGCGAACGATGAAAAAAATGACCAAGATCGGCCTGCATATCTTTTACCGCACCTATGGCGGCGGCTGGAGCTGAGCGCTCCGGCAAGGCCCCGGGCGCGGCCGATCGAGGACCCGTTGCCGGAGGGATTCGCTCGCGGCACGCCAACGACGGTAGCGGGCACGATGTCGCACCCTGGCAAGCGCTTGATTTAAATAGGGAAAATACTTAAGGCTGAAGTCCCGCCCGTGGCTTGACGGGCGCGGACCCTCTAACTATGTTGCCGGCGACTTAAGAGCGGACGGACGGCGACGATCTGACCGGGCAAGGGGGTTGCGATGGCCGACAACAACGGGCCAGACGGAACCGGAGAAACCGGCCGCGGCAAACAGCGTCAAGCCGACATCCGCGACGACGATCTTGAGCGCCGCCGGCGCAACCTTGAAGCATCGCTTGCGACAAGGCGGCCGGGCCGGCTCGAGGGGAAAGACGACGCGAAAGCGGGCAGTGCGGCCGGATACGGCCAGGCGCTCAAGCTATCCAGCGAGTTCATCGCCGGGATAGTGGTTGGCGCTGGTCTCGGCTGGATCATCGACCGTCTGGCGGGGACCTCGCCATGGGGGCTGATCGTTTTTTTGCTGCTGGGTTTTGGCGCCGGCGTTCTCAATGTCCTGCGCTCCGCGGGACTTATGGCGGAATTCGGACAGGGCGACAAAACCCGCGATCCGAAAGAATGAACTTGAGGCGCCGCTTGCCGGCGCAGTGAACAGGACACTAAAGCCGCGTGCGGCTTTGATGGGGATTTAAAGTGGCTGCTGACAAGGTCGATCCGATCCACCAGTTCCATATCAACAAGCTGATTCCGATCGAGATCGGCGGCTACGACCTGTCCTTCACCAATTCGGCGCTCTTCATGGTCGCGACCGTCGCCGTCGCATCGGCGTTCCTCTATCTCACCACCTCGAGCCGCAGCCTCGTTCCCACCCGTCTTCAGTCGGTCTCCGAAATGGCCTATGAATTCGTCGGCAACATGCTGAGGGACGCGGCCGGAACCCAAGGCATGAAGTTCTTCCCCTTGGTATTTTCGCTGTTCATGTTCGTGCTCGTTGCCAATCTGCTCGGTCTTTTCCCGTATTTCTTCACCGTCACCAGCCACATCATCGTCACTTTCGGCCTTGCCGCGCTGGTGATCGGAACTGTCGTCGTCTACGGCTTCATGAAGCACGGCCTCGGTTTCCTGAAACTGTTCGTCCCTCATGGCGTGCCGATTTACCTGCTGCCGCTGGTGGTGCTGATCGAGGTGATTTCCTTCGTCTCGCGCCCGGTCAGCCTCTCGGTTCGTCTGTTTGCCAATATGCTGGCCGGCCACATCACGCTGAAGGTGTTCTCGGGCTTCGTGGTGAGCTTGAGCGCGCTTGGCACGCTCGGCGTTGCCGGATCGGTCCTGCCGCTGGCGATGGCCGTGGCGCTGACGGCGCTGGAATTGCTGGTCGCCTTCCTGCAGGCCTACGTCTTTGCCGTGCTGACCTGCATGTATTTGAACGACGCCCTGCATCCCGGGCACTGACCCAGGCTGGCCAAGAGTTTCCGGCATTGCTGCCGGATGGAATTGCAACGGAATTTTAGATCCAAAGGAGTTGAACAAATGGAAGCAGAAGCAGCAAAGTTCATCGGCGCCGGCATCGCATGCCTCGGCATGGGTGGCGCCGGTATTGGCCTCGGCAACATCTTCGGCAGCTATCTGGCGGGCGCGCTGCGCAACCCGTCGGCTGCGGATGGCCAGTTCGGCCGCCTGATCTTCGGCTTCGCCGTGACTGAAGCGCTGGGCATCTTCTCCCTTCTAATCGCGCTTCTGGCCCTGTTCGGCTGAGCCCCTGTTCGGCTAAGATTGGGAATTGGACGGGCCGGCCGCAATCGGCGGCAGGCCTGATATCAGGGGATAGTCCATGTTCGTGACATCTGCCTTTGCGCAAGAGTCCGCGCCCGCCGTTGAAGGCGGCCATACCGGCACGGAAGGCGATACGCATTCCGGGACCGGCGTGCCTGCCGAGGCGCACGGCGTGTTCCCGCCATTCGATCCGGCGACATTCCCGTCGCAGCTTCTGTGGCTGGCGATCACCTTCGGGCTGTTCTACCTCTTCCTGAAGAAGGTGGTGATGCCGCGTGTCGGCGGCATCATCGATGTCCGCAACGACCGCATCACCCAAGATCTCGATCATGCCGCCAGACTGAAGGGCGAGGCCGATGCCGCCGTTGCCGCTTATGAGCAGGAGCTGGCGGAGGCCAAGGCCAAGGCCAATGCGATCGGTCAGCAGGCCAACGAGTCCGCCAAGGCGGAAGTCGAAGCCGCCCGCAAGAAGGTCGAGGAAGCGCTTGACCAGAAGCTTGGCGAAGCCGAGGCTCGCATTTCGTCCATCAAGGCCAATGCCATGAAGGAAGTCGGCACGATCGCCGAGGACACTGCTTCGGCCATCGTCGAGGCGCTTGTCGGCGGCAAGGCCAGCAAGGCCGAGATCGCGGCAGCCGTCAAATCCGTGGCCCGGTGAGGAGCGCATCATGGACGCCACATCACTCGCGACGCTTTGGGCCACCGTTGCCCTCGTCATTTTCCTGGCCATTGCCGTCTACATCAAGGTGCCGAGGCTGATCGCCAAGGCGCTCGACGCCCGCGCCGACAAGATCAGCAACGAGCTTGAAGAAGCGCGCCGGCTGCGCGAGGAGGCCCAGCAATTGCTCGGTCAATACCAGCGCAAGCGCAAGGAAGCCGAGCAGGAGGCCGCCGACATCGTCGCCGCCGCCAAGCGCGAGGCCGACATGCTGGCTGCCGAGGCGCACAAGAAGACCGAGGACTATGTCGCCCGGCGCACCGCGCTTGCCGAACAGAAGATCGGTCAGGCCGAGCGCGAGGCGATCAGCGAGGTGCGCGCCAGCGCCGTCGATATCGCCGTCGAAGCCGCCCGCACGCTCCTCGCCGGCAAGATTGACGCAAAGGTCGGCGCCGACCTGTTCAAGGCCTCGCTTCAGGAAGTGAAGTCCAAGCTGAATTAAGCGACTTCATCCAGAAGCCATCGAAAGCTGCCCGGGAAACCCGGCGGCTTTTTTGTTGGGCGACAGTGGAGATTGGCGAAAACGGTCGAGCGCACAATCTCCCCCCTTGAGGGGGAGATGTCGCCGAAGGCGACAGAGGGGGTCGCCTCAGCGTCGCGACGTCATATCGGATAACACGTCGGATGAAAGAGAAGGTTGGCGCTTCACGCGCGGAGACACCCGCTGGCCTGCCGGCCATCTCCCCCTCAAGGGAGGAGATTAGCCACCGCTTTCGCTAGTCCAGGCCGGAAAGGCTCTCTTCATCGAGCACTTCGGTTCCGCCAAGCCGGAACGGTGCGAAGGACGCGCGGTGCAGCCGCGCCACCGGTCCATGCATCTCGATTGCGGTGCGGTGGCGGACCGTGGCGTAGCCCATATGCAGTTCGAACCCGTAATGCGCGTGATGGCTGCCGCAGCCGCACATCATGCGGTCGCGCATCACCTTGGCGACGATCGAGGCGGCGGCGATCGACTGCGAGCGTTGATCGCCCTTGATCAGCGCTCTTCCTTCGCATGGCAGTCCGGGCGGCACGTCTCGGCCGTCGGCTAGGGCCAGCTTTGGCTGCACCGAGAGCCCGACCAGAGCGCGGCGCATCGCCTCGAGGCTGGCCTTGAGAATATTGCTGCCATCGATGCCTTCCGCGCTGACCGAGGCCATCGACACGCCAAGAGCGGAGCCGAGGATTTTCAGGAACAGTGCCTCGCGCTGCAGATGGCTGAGGCGCTTGGAATCGTCGAGACAATCGGGAATGTTGGCGGGATCGAGTACCACCGCTGCCGCGACGACTGGCCCGGCGAGCGGGCCGCGGCCGGCCTCGTCCATTCCCGCCACCGGCCACAGGCCTTCGGCCATCGCCTTCGTCTCGAAGGAGAAATCGGGTCTCTCGACGATTTCGAAGAGAAGCGGAGAATCAGAACGCGCGCGAGCCATGTTGCGGCGAGGTTCGCATCGGCTCCGATTCTCCGCAAGCCCCTCCGGGTCGGTGAGGCACCGGACCCGGAGGGCACCGTCTGCAAGCCCGGGGACAGGACAGGCCGGACGGGATTTTTCCATGTGCCGCCGGCTGCTGCGGCACATGATGCCTTCAAAGCAGCATCAGTTGCTCGGTTGCCTTGGCCGCAGCGACGAACTGGTCGGTCCTGAGCGACCGCCGCTCGGCATTGAGGCCAAGCCGTTTGGCGGCGATCTCGAAGCGCCGGCCGATCTGCCAGGCATACGGGCCAGAGCCTTTCATGCGCTTGCCCCATTCCGAATCGTAATCCTTGCCGTCGCGCATCGAGCGGATCAGCGACATCACGTGACGGTAGCGGTCGGGATAATGGCGCAGCAGCCAATCCTTGAAGATCGGCGCGACCTCCAGCGGTAGCCGCAGCAGGACGTAGCCCGCCTCACGCGCGCCCGCCGCGTAGGCCGAATCGAGGATGCGCTCCATCTCCTGGTCTGTCAGGCCAGGGACGATCGGTGCGACCATGACAGAGGCCGGAATGCCGGCATCCGAAAGCCGCCTGATCGCCTCCAGCCGCTTGCTCGGCGTCGAGGCGCGGGGTTCCATGGTGCGCGCCAGCATGCGGTCGAGCGTCGTCACCGACAGCGCCACCTTGGCCAGTCCGCGCTCGGCCATGCGCGACAGGATGTCGATGTCGCGCGTCACCAGCGCGGATTTGGTGACGATGCCGACCGGGTGGCCGCGCGCCTCCAGCACTTCGAGGATCTCGCGCATGATCCGGTACTGCTTCTCGATGGGCTGGTAGGGATCGGTGTTGGTGCCGATCGCGATGGTGCGCGGCTGGTAGCCGTCCTTCGACAGTTCCTTGTCGAGCATGCGCGCCGCATCCGGCTTGGCGAACAGCTTCGATTCGAAATCCAGCCCCGGCGACAGCCCCATGAAGGCATGCGTAGGCCTGGCGAAACAGTAGACGCAGCCATGTTCGCAGCCACGATAGGGGTTGATCGAGCGGTCGAAGGAAATATCGGGTGATTCGTTGCGGGTGATGATGGTGCGCGGCTTCTCGACCTGCACCTCCGTCTTGAACGGCGGCAACTCCTCCAGCGAATTCCAGCCGTCATCGAAGACATGCCGGCTGACCGGCTCGAACCGCCCGGACGGATTGATGCCCGCGGAACGGCCGCGATTGCGCTCCGGACGCACGCGCATCCCGCTCTGTTCGATCATCGCATTGGCCATCTCGGCTCTTCCTGCTCCGAAGGCTGCAATGTCGGCACGCACGATCTGTTCCATTTTCGCCCTCTCCCAGGGACTGTCGGCTGGCTGTCGAATCGCTCTGTTCATGAAATTATTCCTATTTCGTTTACTAGAACAAATCAAGAACAATTTTATGATGCGACGCAAAAACTGGCGCTGCGCCCGGCTTTCCGCTATTCGGCTAACGATGCTCAGCGTTCTCATCCAGACCCTGAATGACGAGGAAAGACTTGCCCGCACGCTCGCCTCGCTGATCGGCGGCGCGGTCGAGGGCGTGGTGCGCGATGTCATCGTCTGCGACACCGGCTCGACCGACCAGACGCACCGCGTTGCCGAACATGCCGGTTGCCTTTATGTGGCGAGCGGTGGCATTGCTGCCGGCATCAGGCAGGCCAAGAGCGACTG
>NZ_RZSW01001060.1:0-898 GCF_003997375.1 Mesorhizobium sp. M5C.F.Ca.IN.020.29.1.1
CCGCAAATATGCGCTGCTGCAAGGCGAGCATCCCTCGGTCGCCACCGCAATTGAGGAACACTACAAGCCGCAAGGTCCATCCGACCGCGTTCCGAGAGATCCAGTGTCGGTCGCCGTCGCGCTCGCCGACAAGCTCGATACGCTGGTCGGGTTCTGGGCGATTGACGAAAAGCCGACGGGGTCGAAGGATCCCTATGCGCTGAGAAGAGCCGCGCTGGGCGTGGTGAGGATTTTGGTTGAGAATCGTGTCCGGCTTGCGCTGACATCTCTCTTCGACCGCGCTTACCAGATGGCGAACTATCTCGCGTCCGGACGGCCCTTTAGCGCCGATCTCCTCGCCTTCTTCCACGACCGCCTGAAGGTCTACCTCCGTGACCAGGGCGCGCGGTATGATCTGATCGATGCGGTGTTGTCAGCGGGCTCGCGCCCAATCTCCCCCCTAGAGGGGGAGATGTCGGCCAAGCCGACAGAGGGGGGCGCTGTCCCGCCAACCTCTCATCCTGTCGCGCCCCCCTCTGCCCTGCCGGGCATCTCCCCCTCAAGGGGGGAGATTGGCCAATCGCCGAACGACGACCTCCTGCAAATCGTCCGCCGCGTGCAAGCACTTGGCTCCTTCCTCGACACCGAGGACGGCAGGAACCTGCTTGCCGGCACCAAGCGTGCGGCCAACATTCTGGCCGCCGAGGAAAAGAAGAAAACGACGGTTGCCGAACGTGCTGAGCCGGCTCTGTTTCGGGAAGGGGCCGAGAAAGCGCTGTTTGCCGCGGTAAATCAGGCCGAGAAGGAAGCCGGCGAAGCGATTCAAAACCAAGACTTTTCCGCCGCCATGCTGGCGCTCAGCGCGTTGCGCGAACCGGTTGATTCATTCTTTGAACGCGTTCTCGTGAATGATGAGGAC
>NZ_RZSW01001061.1:0-894 GCF_003997375.1 Mesorhizobium sp. M5C.F.Ca.IN.020.29.1.1
GCGGTCTCGCCGAGACGAGGGACGAGGCTATCCGCTACCCAATCGTGACCGCGCATGACGGCACCGAGACCGCACCCTGCGTGCTCGCCGGCCCGACCTGCGATTCGGCCGACGTGATGTACGAGAAGACGCCGTATCCGTTGCCCCTGTCGCTGACCATCGGCGACGAGGTGCTGATCGAGGGCACCGGCGCCTACACGACGACCTACGCCTCGGTCGCCTTCAACGGCTTCGAGCCTCTCCGATCCTACGTGATCTGACGGCTTCGGCCCTCAGATCACCCGGTGCGGGCGACGAGATCGCCCGCTTCGGTTCGCCTGTGGAACAATCCGCTCGTGAAGGATCGCGGAAATGGAAATTGTGGATTTCATTGTTGAAGGCGCTTTCGGCCGGCAAATCTCCCCCCTAGAGGGGGAGATGGCTGCAAAGCGGCCAGAGGGGGTCGGCTCAGCTGTCGCGACCTCTCTTGGATCGCGTGGGGCCGGCACTTCAGGCGAGGCGACCCCCTCTGTCGCCTTCGGCGACGTCTCCCCCTCGAGGGGGGAGATTGCTGGCGCTTTCGTCATCACCGCCGAAACCGCTGCCGACGTTTCGGCGCGCGAGGCTTTGCTCGATCGCGCCATGGGGCCGAAGCGCCGGAAAAAATCGTCGGAAAAGCTGCGGCGCGGCCGCCGGCCTTCGGAAGGCCTGGCCTTTATCGCGCGCGATGCATCGGGCGGGGTCACTGGCACCGTGCGGCTATGGGATGTGGTGCTGGGCGAGGGCGGTAGGTCAGCCCTTCTGCTTGGCCCGCTCGCCGTCGATCCGACAATCAAGAATGCCGGCATCGGCTCGGCGCTGATGCGCCATGCAATCGCTGAAACCGCCCGCCTCGGCCATGCGGCGATCCTGCTG
>NZ_RZSW01001062.1:0-893 GCF_003997375.1 Mesorhizobium sp. M5C.F.Ca.IN.020.29.1.1
CCGCGGTGCAGCAGGCTGCGAGCAAAACCGATGCGGTTTCGCCGGTGGTGGTTGCGGCGAAGGCCGAGATACCGGCGCTGGCGCCCAATGATCCTCGCTGGACAGGATCGGGATCCGCATCCCGCCAGATGGCAGGCCAGGCTGAAAAAACGGCAGACAAGCCGTCCGCTGCGGCGGCACTCGCCGATCCGGCAGCGAAAACCAAAGTGGCAGCATTGCTTGCCAAAGTCGCTGCTCCCAGCAAGACGGCGACGGACGGTGCGCCAACCGCCGCCATCCCCACCCCGAAGCCGCTGCCCGCCGCGACACAGAAGGATGGCACCCAGGCCAAAGTCGAGGCCAAGCAAGCAAGCCCGGCAGATACCGGACGCATCCTCAGGGGCGTCACCATGCGCACCGGTCCGAAGAACAGTGCGGCGGCAATCGTCACCATTCCCGCCAAAACCTCGGTTCAGGTGATGGGCTGCAAGAAATGGTGTGAGATCGTCTACAACGGCAAACGCGGCTGGATCTACAAGAGCTTCGTCAAGACCGGAGCCTAAAGCGCGTCGCGTTTGGATGGATTCAGGCGACGCGCTTTAAGTTCTCGTTTTTATACATGTCGTTATCGCAAAACCGCTGCGCACTTTGGCGCGACATGCATTAGGGCTGTCAGGCGATCCTTGACGTTGCACCACGGCTCGGATGGGTTCTGTAATATAGTCGGCCGCCGCGTCCAGCGAGTGCGATAAACGATCGAGTCAAACTTGACCCGACAGCGACGGACGGCTCAGATGCAACGTCCACCGTCGACTTCCAGCGCCACGCCAGTGATGAAAGCCGCCTCGTCCGAAGCCAGCCAGAGCGCCGCGTTGGCTATGTCGAGCGGCGTCGAAAGTCGGCCAAGCGGGATC
>NZ_RZSW01001063.1:0-888 GCF_003997375.1 Mesorhizobium sp. M5C.F.Ca.IN.020.29.1.1
GTCGTGTGCTCGCCCTTGCAGGTGTGCGATATCGAGCTGCAGGCCGGCGAAGTGGTGCGCGACGTTCTTGTTGGCGACACCGTGCGCTGGAAGGTCGAGCCGGCAACCTCCGGTGCCGTCGGAGGCCAGGCGATCCACCTGATCGTCAAGCCGGCTGAGCCGGGTCTCGTCACATCGATGGTGGTGACGACGTCGCGGCGCACCTACCATGTCCAGCTGAAGTCGCATGAAAGCCAATACATGGCCCGCGTCGGCTTCGAATATCCGGAAGACGTCTCGGCGCGCCTCGCCGACATCAATGCCAGGCTGGAGGCGAGCACGATCCCGGGCGCCGGTGTGCCGGCGGAGCAACTGGACTTTCGGTACAGCGTCAGCGGCAATGCGCGCTGGCGGCCGACGCGGGTCTATTCCGACGGAGAGAAGACCTACATCCAGTTTCCGCGTACCATTTCCGGCCAGGACGCGCCTGTGCTGTTCGTCGTCTCGGGCGGCGAAAATCGCATCGTCAATTACCGGATTAAGGGTGACATGATGGTGGTCGATTATCATATCGATCGCGCCGTCTTGGTTTCGGGCGTCGGCTGGCGCCGGGAGAAGATCAGCATCAGGCGGGGAGGGTAGGCGATGCGTGCTGGCCGTCCCGTCCGGCGATTTATCTCGACCGCCATCGCCGCCGCGCTGCTTGCCGGCTGCCAGACCTTGGGAGCGGACGGGCTCGTCGCCAGTTCCGCGCCGCCGGAGATCTCCGGCCCGGCCGCCAGCGCCATTGCCGGCGACATGGTGAGCCGGATTGCCGAGCATGCCGGGCCAGGCACCGGAACGATCCTGTTGAAGTCCGACGGCTCGCCCTTCGGCGGAGCTCTCGAGGCTGCGCTCAAGGCCTGGGGG
>NZ_RZSW01001064.1:0-886 GCF_003997375.1 Mesorhizobium sp. M5C.F.Ca.IN.020.29.1.1
GAAGCGGCGCGGTTTTCCTTTGCCGATCTTTGCGAAAAACCGCTCGGTGCCCGCGATTTCCTGGCGATTGCCAGCCGCTTCTCGACCATCTTCATCGATCATGTGCCGGCGCTCGGCGAAGGCATGCGCAACGAGGCCAAGCGCTTCATCCTGCTGATCGATACGCTCTACGATCATCATGTGCGGCTGGTGGTGAGCGCCGCTGCACCGCCACCGCAGCTGTACACGGCCAGGCGCGGCAACGAGGTCTTCGAGTTCGAGCGCACCGCGTCACGCCTGATCGAGATGCAGAGCCATGAATGGCTGGAAGACTGGGCGGGGAGGCAGAGGGGGAAGCTGGTGCCTGTGGAGGCGAGGCAGGCACAGGCCTAAACCTTGTTTCGTAGCGTCCCGTCACACCCCTCTCTGTCCTGCCGGAACAGAGGGGGTGCTGTCCCGCCATCGCCAAAAGGTTGGGTCCCGCTGTGATGCCCTACAAGTCAAACACATACATCACGAACTCCTCCGCCGCCCCATGTGGCTCCTTCCGCGCCTCATACACCGCGCGGGCCGCAATATTGTCCGGCTCAGTGCCGACCCCGGTCTCCTCGCAGCCAAGCTCGCGGCCGAGCTCAACATGGGGTCGAGCATCTTCGTAGCGATGCCCTGGCGCAGGAAGGCCGGCGATACGCCGACTTCGTCGATGTAGAGTTCGCTCACCTTGTCCGGGTGGCGGTGGATGACGGCGGCGCATTGACCGACGACTATGCCTTCGGCCACGGCGACGACCATAAAATGGCCGGGTTCGCGGAGATACGCTGCCAGCCGATCCGGCCTGACCGGTTCATCGAGCACATCCTCGGCGACCCGCATCACAAGGGCGTCATCGCCTTGGTTGGGCCTTACG